>CAILKC010000204.1 GCA_903834675.1 uncultured Victivallales bacterium
GTCTCATTCCGGTAGGTCCGGCACCAGCCGGGGGCTTGGCTGACCCCTGAACCCTGTTTTCTTCTCCGCCAGTCTCCCTGTCCGTCTCCTCCAGTCGCCGTTTCCCCGTCTCGCCGTTTCCTGAACCCCAGGACCTGAGGTGTCACCACCTACGGAACTGACCTGCGCCCCAGCGTGCCCGTCTGGCACACCGGGAACAGTAAATTGCCGGTTACGACGCTATATTTGGGAACAAACAGGTGCCGGCGGTGAGAGCGACGCCATGAACGACACCCAGACAATCTTAGTGGTGGATGACAACGAGGCGGTTCTGCAAGCGACGGCGCGCTTGCTGCGCCAGGCTGGCCATCGTGTGATCGAAGCGTCAACCGGGGAACAGGGGCTGGCGCTGGTGGGCCTGCATCATCCGGACGTCGTCCTGCTGGACGTCGTCCTTCCCGACCTCGACGGCTTGGAGGTCTGCCGCCGCATCCGGGCGGATCCGACCCTCTCCGAGGTGTTCATCGTGATGGCTTCCGGAACGCATTTCTCCTCGGACCAGCAGGCCGAGGGCTTGCGCGCGGGTGCCGATGGCTATGTGCCGCGGCCCGTGGGAAATGCGGAACTGGTGGCGCGGGTGGAGGCGTTTCTGCGCATCCGGCGCGCCGAGTTAGCCTTGCGCCAACGGGAGAAGATGGCAGCCATCGGCACGCTGGCCTCCGGCGTGGCGCATGAGATCAACAACCCGCTGATGGGAATCATGGGCTACGCGCAACTGCTCCAGGAGGAGTTGGGCGACGGTACTACCCTGCGTGAGTACGCGGATGAAATCGTCCGCGAAACCCAGCGGGTGGCCGATATTGTCCGCAGCCTGAGCAGCTTTACTCAACGCCTCAGCGGCGAACGCCGCCAGCAGTCGCCCGCCATCATCGTGCGTGAGATTGTGCCCTTGGTGGAAGCCGCCTTGCGCGCCAAGCGCGTACGACTCGAGGTCGAACTGCCGACCGTGTTGCCCGACATCCGCTGTTGCGCGGCGCAAGTTCGGCAGGTGCTGCTGTACCTGATCGCCAATTCCCGGGAGGCCTTGAGCGACAAGTACCCAAACGCCCACCCGGACAAGATCATTCGTATTTCCGCCCAGTCGTTGGATCCAGGCGAGGAAGAGGCGCCCGCCCGTGGCGGTGAGCACCCGCCCGCGGACGACCGGCCGGAGCAGCCCCCAGCGGCAAGCGGCTGGTTGCGTATCACGGTTGAGGACCACGGGCCGGGTATTTCCGACGCGATCCGCGCCTGCGTGTTCGATCCCTTCTTCACCACGAGATCACGGGCTGAGCATTCTGGCCTGGGTTTGGCTACCAGCCGGAGAATCGTCCAGGAACACGGTGGCAGACTCACCCTGGAAACCCTGCCTGGCCAGTGGACACGCTTCCACGTCGATCTTCCCGCGGTGTGAATCCTATCGTTGATTCCTGGGTCGGGCCGGGAAGGATACTACTTGCATTGGGCCGCTTGGGTCCGGCTCTCCTGCGCTTTGAGCTTATCGCCAAGCTTATCGTAGATCGACGCAAGCAGGAGGTAATGCCGGGGATTCCTGGAATCAAGGTCAATGGCTTGCTTAGCATCCAGAATCGCCTTGTCGAACTGACGCAGCATGAAATACGAAGCGCTCCGATTGTAGCGCGTGTCCGCATGGTTAGGCTCCCGGCTCAGCAACTGGCTATACTGTTCGATTGCCAACGCATAATTTTGGCTGCGGTAATAGACGTAACCGATAGCGCCGTAAAGCGACACATCCTGGGTCAATGTGAGAGCGCTCTGGTAATCGGCAACGGCATCTTCATAGCGCTGCATGGCTATGTAAACGGCCGCGCGCAGCGAATAGGAAGCCGATCCGGGCTTGAGGGTCACCGCCCGATGGGCATCCGCCAAGGCCGCCTCAAGCTGCTTTAGATCAAGATAGGCATATCCCCGACCCACATAGGCCTCGTAGAAGGTCGCATTCAGCCCGATAGCAGCGCTGAAATCCTTGATGGATTCTTCATGTTTGCCAAGCCCCTCAAGAGCGTAGGCGCGGCCCAGGAAACCCTTTTCCTTATCTGGCTTTCTGGCAATGGCCACAGAAAAGTCGGAGACGGCTGCGCCATACTGTTGGGTATCCAGGAAGATCTGCCCTCGGTTGGAATAGGTCCGGTAGTTTTCATTCAGGGTTAGGGCTTTGCTGAAGTCAGAAAACGCTTTATCCAGCAGCTTCTTTTCCTGATAGAAAACGCCGCGGTTGTAGTAGCCGCGGTCACAAGCAGGATATTTCTTGATCAGGTCGGTCCAGAGTGTTTCGTCGTTATTCCAGACTTTCACCCGAGCATGGGCGGCCACCGACAAGCCTCCCAGGAATACGCCGAGGATCGCCCAGACGATCTGCTTACTGAGCCTGAAATCAGGACTGAAAATCACCATGCCAAGCACAAAGCAGATGGCCAGGTACGGAACATAGGTATAGCGTTCGGCAAAGGCGGCTTCGCCGATCGAGAAGAACTGCAGCACCAGAATGAGGTTCGACAGGTAGAACAGCAACCCAAAGACAAAAAGGCGCCGTCGTTTCTGAGAGAAGGTGATGCCGACAAGCAGTGCAAGAAGCAGGAGCGGGGATAGGTAGACTAAGGCGCTGATGGGTTCAGGATAGGGATGAAACGCGGCCAGTTGATAGGGCACAAAGAACTTGATAATATAGATGATGAAGCCATGAGAGGCAAACAGAAGACGTTCAAGAGGGGTATGAATCTTGAATTCCCCGATGACCGCATGGTTCATCGTTTGGGCAACGAGGGTCATGTACATGAAGAAGGCCGAAATGGCCAGAAATGGAATCTTATTCTTCAGGGACCTAATCTGGAACCGGCCCTCCTTGTAGACATCGAGGGCGACCATAAGCAAGGGGAAGATGATGGCTGCCGGTTTGGAAGACATGGAGCAAACGGCCAGGACCATACTTAGGATGTAGTACCGCCACCTACGAGTATCAAGAAAATAGAGGTACGAAATCAGGGCAGGAACAAAGAAAAAAGTATAGAGCACATCCTTCCGTTCCGCAGCCCAGGCGACCGACTCAACATGCATCGGGTGAATGGCGAAGATAAAGGTAGCGAAGGCTGTGACATGGATATTCTGCGAGCTCAACCTCCAGATAAACCAGAAAACAAAACACACATTGAACAAGTGAAGGATCAAGTTTGTGAGATAGTAGGAAAAGGGATCAAGGCCTGAACAGGCATAGTTCAAGGCCAGAGATAGCAGGGTGAGTGGGTGGTAGTTGATGGCAATGGGCTTAGTGAATATATACTTCACATTTTCGGCGTTCAGCTTGCAGATGAACGCATTCTTGGTGATGTAGGCCGGATCATCCCAAGAGGTGAAGTGGTTTTGGAGCATGGGAAAGAACACCGCAACGGCCTATGACCACAGTATACGGTTAGATTTCTATAACTCGTTGCCTTCGTGACCTGTCGGCTTGTGCCCAGCGGCGTGATCAAGTATCGGCAGACAGTCGGGGGCGTGCGGAGGTGAGTCGGGCGGGGGAGTTCCAGGCTGAA
>CAILKC010000205.1 GCA_903834675.1 uncultured Victivallales bacterium
TCAGTTCCGTAGGTGGTGACACCTCAGGTCCTGGGGTTCAGGAAACGGCGAGACGGCGAGACGGGGAAACGGCGACTGGAGGAGACGGACTGGGAGACTGGCGGAGAGGAAAACAGGGTTCAGGGTCAGCCAAGCCCCCGGCTGGTGCCGGACCTACCGGAATGAGACGTGCCGAGGCGGTTCCCATTCCGATCCGGCCGGGACGCGCCGGATCGCCTGGAGGGCGGCCTTGCGTGGCCGCCGCGGCGCCGACGCAGCGGCGCCCTCCAACGCCCTTCGTCCGCCGCTCGGAAGAAGAAACAGCCCTGGTGGCCCGGCGGGGCGAAGCGGGGTGAAGCACGAGGCAATCATGGGACTAAGGATGAAGACGAAACACCTCGCAACACTGGCTCTGGCAACCCTGGTTCACACCGCGTCAGCGCAGCCGGCAGGCGGACCGGCGGACCCTCCCGCGGACAAGCCCACGGAGGTGAAGTGGTATCCGGGCCACTATCTGACCTTGGCGTCAAACCAGCCGCGGGAAGGATGGCGGGAGATTGCCGACAAGGAACGGTTTAGCGGTGGGCAGCGGATCTACACTTGGCGGCAGTTGGAGCCGACGGCGGACGCCTATGACTTCACGGCCATCGCTGCCGATCTGGCCTATCTGCGCGGGCAGAATCAGCGCTTGGTCCTCGAGGTCTGGGACAACTCCTTCCTCGGCGAGCCGGCCCCCCCTGTCCCCGACTACCTGCTGGATGCGGCCTACAGCGGCGGGATCGCGCGCCCCGCGGCCAATCCCAAGGTGGTCCGCACCAAGCGCTGGGTGCCGGCGGTCATGGACCGCTATCTGCTCCTGGTGCAGGCGCTGGGAAAACGGTTCGATCTCGACCCGCAGTTCGCTGGGTTCATCCACACCGAGACCGCGATGGAGATGAAGGGGCAGGGGTTCGAGGATTTCAGCGGTGCCGCCTACGATGCGCAGATGCGCCGCCTGGTGACGGACAGTCGCAAGGCCTTCCCGAACACGCCGGTGATCGTGTTCGGGAACTGGTACTCGTACAGGGGCAGCGAGGGGCTCGCCGACCTGGCCAGGCTGGCGCAGGCGGCCGGCGTCGGCTGGGGTGGTCCTGACCTCTGTCCAGGAAGTAAGATCTGGGGCTACGACATCCTGCGCTCCTACGCCGGACAGATGCCCTTGGGGCTCTCGGCCCAGTGGGACTCCTACAAGGGCGCCTGGACCGTGCCGCAACTGCTCGACCTCGCCACCCAGGAACTGAAGCTGAACTTCGTGTTCTGGGGTTACTTTAACCGGCGCAAGAGTGGCGGTCTGTCGTTTGCCGAGGACGTCCTCCCTGGGATCAACGCCTACAGCGGAAGTCTGGTCACGCAACGCCCGGCCAACCTGACCCGGCCAGGCCGGTCCCTGAGTGAGACCAAACAAGGAGAATCCATGGACACGAAACGCACGACCCTCGCGGCGGTTGCTGAGGCGCATGGCGCGCTCTGGAGCACGCGCATCGACCGGCACGGCGTCATTCTCGACTTCGTCGGCGAGCTGCCGACCCCCGAGGATTGCGCCTTGGGTCGGCCGAACTCTATCGGCTGGTGGAGCCCGATCGAGAACGGGCCCATGTTCACGGGGCTATACCTACCCGCGGCCTGCGAGCGAGCTCGCCGCAGCGGTGACCCCAGCGACAAGGCCAAGGCGCGCCGGCTGGCCCAGGGCCTGCTCAAATGTGCCTCCGTCTCCGCCGTGCCCGGCTTCATCGCCCGCGGCCTGGGCAGCGACGGCGCCTGCCACTATCCCCTCGGCTCCGACGACCAGACGCACCCGTGGTTCTACGGCCTTCATGCGTACGTCACCAGCGGGCTGCCCAGCGCCGAGGAACGCCAGCAGATCGTGGCCAAGATGACGGAGGTCGCCGGCGTACTCGAGAGCAGCGGTTGGCGCTGCCCCTGCGACGGGGCCTTCAAGGGCCAATTCCGGGGCGGCTTCAGCGGGCACCTGTTCCGCGACGCGGTCCGCTACCTCTTCCTGCTCAGGGCCATGTATGACGTCACGAGGGACCCCGTCTGGCTCGACCGCTACCACCAGGCGCTGGCGGAACGGCCTGCCAAGAGCGACGTGACGCGGGCCGAGATCTGCGCCGTCGGCTATGGCCACGACCGTGAAGCGATCAAGGGCATTGATGAAAACTCGCTCTGGATCTACGTCGGCTCCCAGGGCTCGCTGGCGCGGCTCGCGGCCCTGGAGACGGATGAGGTCACCCGGACCGCCTACCGCGCCGGTCTCGCCGCTAACCTCAAGAACTGCCTGCCCGCCATCGAGGCCTACACGGGGTTCGACAACGCGGATACGAAAGTCTTTGGGAATGCCAACTGGCGGGCCGTCTACACGACCTGGTTCCCGCAACCGACCCAGGCCGACGCCCAGAAGCTCTCCGAAACCGGAGATAAAGAGAAGAAAGGCGCACGGAAGCACTACGAGGCCAAGTACATGCGGAACCCACTCGCGGCCGCAGCCATCATCGCCCTGGCCGGCGACGGCACGGGCCGCGAGGCCGTCGAGCGTGCCCTCTGCCACTACGACTACGCCAAGCTCAACATGTCCGAGTTCTTCCTGGCCGAGTGCGCCTACTACGCCTTGCCCGAACCCCCGCCACGGGCGGCCCTCGACTAAGCACAACGGGACCTGGCGCGGGGACGGTTGGCGGTCACGAATGACCCCGGACCACGCTACCGCAATTGCTCGCGGATGACCGGCACAAGCAATTCAGCGACGAGCTGATGGCCCTTGTCGTTCGGGTGCATGCCATCGAGCAGCAGGGAGTCCGGGTGGTTCGCAGCGAAGACATCGTGGACCTCCACCAAAGGCACCACGAGCTCGGCCGCGAGCTTGCGGACGACGTCGTTGTAGTGCGAGAGCACGGGTGCGTCGAAGCCATCCACGTCGTCGGGACGGTAGGGTGGCTTGCCGTACAGGTCGCGCAGCGGGTTGGTCCAGCGGGTGGGGTTGGTCGTCATCAACACCGGCTTCACCTTCTGCTCGCGTAAGGCCGCCACCATCCAGCGCAGGTTCGCCTCATACTCGGCCAAGGACACCCGCGACACCGTCGCCGGCGGGTTCCTCCAGACGTCGACCGCCGCGTCATTGAGGCCGAACTGGAGCACCACCAGGCTCGGCTGGTGGGCCAGCACGTCAGCGGCCAGGCGCTCGCGGGCGTTCTTCGTAGTGTTGCTGCCCACCCCGGCGTTGTGTACGGACAGCGGCAGAGGGCTGCCTTGGAGCGCATCCTGCACGCGCTCGGCATACACCTTCTCCACCGCTCCGGGACGCACCGCCGTGGTGGAGTCGCCGAACATGATAATGCCGCCCGGTTTCGGGGGCGGTGGGACCGGCACGACGTGGATGGGCAGGTCGCCGCGGTCGAGGTCGGCCAGGTTGAGCTTCAGGCGCAGGCCGCCTTGCATGGTGGTGATCCACAACTCCCCGGGTCGACGCTCGTAGAGATACGGATACGACACGCGACCTTTGAAGCCGTAGTTGCCGGCGATGGCCTTCGGCGGTGACCAGGTGGCGCACTCGTCCGCCGAGAAGGCCAGGAAAAGCTCCTCGCGGCTGCTGCCGCTCTGCGGCTGATGGCGGGGCGGATGGTTCCACAAGACCGCAATGCGCCCGTCCGCCAACCGCGCCATCTGCGGGCAGCAGGTGACCGATTTCAGCGGCGAGGGCTTGAGCTCTTCCCAGAGCAGCCCCCCATTGTGCGACACGGCTTCGTAGAGCCAGCCGGTCTCGGTGCGCAGCAGTTGGTAGAGTGAGCCGTCCTGGCGCTCGACCACGGCGCCCTCGATGGAGCCGGCGTGGTCGTGGCGCCCCTGGCCGATGTCGAGCACATTGCTGCGCTGCCAGGTCACGCCCTTGTCGTCGGAGACGAACACCACCGTGGCATGCCGCCAGGCGGGAATGATCTCCTGCCCCACAAGCACGATGCGCCCGCTCTTGGTCTCGATCAGCGAGTGCAGGCAACCGCACCAGGGCCGGTTGAGCAGGATGGGCTCCTCCCAGGTCTTGCCGTCGTCGAGACTCCGGCACACGTAGATGGGCAGCACGAAATCCCGCCAGTCCGCCTCCTTCCCGCCCCAGTTCCAGCCCGGCGGAGACGCCTGCTCGGCCAGGTTCATCCACGCGGCGAGCACCACGCCGTCACGCGTGCGCAGCAGAGCGCGCTCGTTGCTGACGCGGTACTTCTTCGCCTCGCGGAAGAGGGGCGTCGCGCTCCAGGTCTGGCCCTCATCGCGACTGTGCAGCGCCTGCTGCGTGTCGACGCACAGCACCCCGCCATCGCCCGTGGTGACAAACGGCCCTTGGTGGGTGAACGGCAGCGACACGGCCTCGGGGTGCAGCATGAGAGTGGGCTCCTGGGCCTTGGTCGGCGCGGCGGTCAGGCCAGTCGACAGCAGGGCCGTGGCAAGGACGATCAGGTAGGGGCTCGCGCTTCGTTTCATAATGGAGTTTTTCTCGACCTGTGCAATAAGGAAGTCTGTCTGGAGCGCTGAAGGCGCGCCGCCATACCAGCCCATGGCAACGCCCTGGGAATAGGACGGTTATGGGTTTGAGCCCTGTAGGGGCGAGCTATCTGCCCTACCTTTACGCCGACGTCGCATGGCCCGCCCCTTCAGGGCTCAAACCTCGGGGGAGGACAGGGACCCAAGGCGTTGCCTTGGGCGCCCGAAACGCCCCTTTGGGGCTGAA
>CAILKC010000206.1 GCA_903834675.1 uncultured Victivallales bacterium
GCGCCTATAGAAGCAGCGCATGTATTCGACACCATACAGGAGGTGGACCGCCCCGTTGCGGTCGGCGATCAGGACGGCGTTGTCGAAGGTGATCGCGCCGGGAACGCCAAGCTTCTGGGCTGTAGCCATCGGGTTCTTCTCCGTCTGACCCTCGGCAGTTGTGGCCAACACCTGCGGCGGCAGCCAACCCGTTCCGCCATCGACGTTGCGGCGGAGGAGAATGTGTCCCCCGGCCCAGTCGCCGCCCTCGGTCAGATAGCCCTCGCAGGCCAGCAGCACCGTGCCCCGGGCGCTGACGACGATGCTGGGCAGACGGTAGTGGCGAGAACCTGAGCGACCTCCTGGCCCATCTGTCCGAACTACGAATCCGTGAACAGGACGTTTCTCATCGTCGTCTCCGACCTACGGTTCGACGGGGTTGATCCGTGGGCCAACCGTCCTGAGAACGGGAAGTGGCGACACTCCCCGCATCGCTTCGAAACCCTTCCGCAAACAACCGATATCGGTACCGGTGGCAAGGAAGGAGAATCCCCGGGCCAGCGCCTCCTCGGCTGTGGTTGGGGGGCGGAGGATAGCACCTGCCTGCCGCCCGTGTTGCCGACAGGCTGCGAGCACCGCGTCCCCCGCCGCCAGCACGCGCGGATGTCGGTACTCCTGGAAACACCCCAACTGCAGGCTGAGATCGGAATGGCCGATGAAGAGAACATCCACGCCATCGACGGCAGCGATCTCCGCCGCATTGGCGACCGCCTCCGGGGTCTCGATCTGGATAACGGTGAGAACGCTCCGGTTGGCCTGGCCGTAGTAGTCGGCGAAATCGCGGCCAAACCCGGCGGCTCGGGACTGGCTGGTCATGCCTCTGATGCCGTCGGGCGGGTAGCGGGTGAAGCGGACGGCATCCCGCGCCTCGTCCGCCGTGCGAACCTGCGGCACCATGATCCCGGCGGCCCCGAGATCCAGCGCGCGCTTGACCGCGACGGCGTCGAGAGCGGGGATACGGACGATGCTGGCGATCCCGTGCCGGTCCAAGACCTGCAACTGGGACAGGACGCCGCCGTCGCTGCCCAAGCCATGCTCCAAGTCCACCAGTGCCCAGTCGAACCCCGCAGTGCCAGCGATATCCGCCACCACGGCGGAGCCCGTAGCCAGCCAAACGCCAATCAGGGCGTCGCCGCGAGCCACCTGTTCGCGTATCCAGTGCATCGTCTCTGACTCCTGTGTGATCGACTCGCGCGGTTCAGGCAATCCCCATCAGCTCACCGCCGCCAGGGCTGCCGCGATCCTGCCCAAGGTGAAGTCGCGCAGCGAAGCGCGGTTGTCGGCGTTCAGCATGTAGAAGCTCCCGGTCTCTTCGAAGTACCCCATGTAGTGCCGGACCATCGCCTTCCAGAGCATGTTGCGGAGCGTGTACAGGTTCATCCGCAGGTCGAAGGGCTCCGGCAGGGGCCGCAGGGAAGCATAGCCTTCCTTCACGTACCGGATCATCTCGGGCGGGTAGAAGCAGTTCAGAATGCCGAAGTCGTCGGCGGGATCACCGATGACGACATCGTCCCAGTCGATGATCGCAGCGATTCGGTCCCGTTCCCCGAGGACGTTCCAGAGCGCGATGTCGCGGTGGACGATGCTGCCTTGGGAGAGCTCCGTCAGATGAGCCAGGCCCATGATCCGTCCCTCGATGGCCCGGATCTGCTCCCCATCCAGCAGGCCGTGGTCGTGCAGGTAGGCCAGGTGGCGATCGAGGTTCTTCAGGAAGTACGTGCGGTGGCTTTGGTCGAGTCCCTGGATCTCCCCGGTAGCCGCCAACGCCGCCGTGTCCACAAACCCGAAACCGGGTCGCGACACCGCGTGCATGATCGCCAGGTACTCGCCGAGCTGGCGCCCGATCCGTGCCCGATCCAGGCTGCCATCCTGGTAGAACACGTTCAGGCACGGTTCCGGCCGCCATTCTAGGATCTGGTAGTGGAAGGGCGCGGCGGCTCGCGTGACGTCCACGGCCAAGACCTTGGGAACCGGAACACCGTGCTCTCCCAGCAAACCCATCACGGCAGACTCCGCCAGCAGGTAATCGTCGTCCATCCGGCCGTCGGCGGCCCGGAAGAAGTAGCAAACGCCAGCGACGTCGAGGAGGTAGGCATGATGATTGCCGGCGCTGCCCGTGGCGGTCACGTGGACAGGCGCGCGCCGGAAGAAACGCTCCGCGACGGCCCGCACCTGCTCGCTGATGTCCGCTTGGGTATACTTGTCGTTGTAGACCCGACGCTCAGCCAAGGGGAGCGGGCAGTCGCACTTCCAGTAGTAGACGTTGCTTCGGGAGGCCATGTGGGCTCACTTCTCCTTGGCAGGCTCGCGCCCCTTGAGCGGCCGGCTGATGAGCATCTTCAGCTTCGATCTCGGCCCCACCAGCTTGCCTGCCAGGATATCGTCCTCGGTGAACCGGGCCATAAGGATCTCCCCATCGGTGGAGCGATTGCGGTCGTAGGAGATGTAGAGGCTGCCATCCGGCGCCTGGAAGCCATCGGGGTAGGAGATGCCACGCCGCTCGTCGAGCATCAGACCGCCCTGCCAGGTCGCGCCCTCGTCGGCCGACAACCACGCCGTGAGCTTGCTGCGACCCTCGTGACGGTCGATGGCGTCCCCGTGCTTGACCAGCAGAATGCACCCGGAGGCCAGACGGCGGAGATGGAACCGCGCGTTGGGATGGCGAATGCAGTCCGGGTAGGTGGGCTCGGACCACGTATGGCCGCCGTCCGCCGAAACGGTCTCAACGACCCCCTTTGCCGTGCGCCCCAGCATCCAGAGCGTGCCGTCCTTCCGTTCCACGATCATCGGCTCGTGCCAGTCGGGATTTGGGAATGGCACGCAGGCGCGCCTCTCCCAGGTGGCACCTTGATCCAGGGAAACAAGCACATTCACGCCCCGAAAGGCATCCAGCTCGGGGAAGATTCCACGGAAGGGCCCGATCCCGCTGGAGTGCTGCAACAGATAGGCAGGGAGCATCCACTCCCCCGAGGCGAGGACCGTGGGCTTGTTCAGCGCGGCCCCGTGCCAGATCCGGCGGGGTTCCGACCATGTCGGGGCGGCGGCGTCGGGATCATCGCAGACCGACACCCAGAGGCCGCCGCGGCCATCGAAGTGGTTCATCGTCTGGTCGAAGAAGAACCACAGCCGACCCGCCGGATCGGTCCAGAGATTGCCGACGATGACGCTGCGGGGAATGGGCATGGCGGGCGACTGGCAGTCGATGGCTAGGCGGGGTTTGGACCAGGTCTCGCCGTCGTCGTCGCTGGTCGCGGCGACCATGAAGGCGCGCGGACCGTCGTCCCCGCCGACCCACGCCGCCCAGATCCGGCCCTTCGGGGTCCGCTCGATGCCGATGGTCATCCCGTAATCGAGCTGATCGTAGTCGTACTTGGGGAGGGGGTTGGTGTTCATCTTCGGTGGCATCAGGGCCAGATCGGCGATGCCGCGCATCACCTCCACCTCATAGGTCCGCACCTGCTCCGCCGACATCTGCGCGAACCGCGCCTCGGGGTGATCGTCCACCTCGGTCGTCGCTCCCGCCATGCCCAACGCCAGAGACCCTGTTACCAGCTTCATCAAGGTACCTTTCATCTGCGTGTCCTGCCGGAATCCAACTTCGCTCGACCGTGCCGCTCAAGTCCCCTCGATGTGGCCGGCCAGAATCTGCTGAGCCGGGGCTGCTTCTCCGTTAGCGATGGCGGCCAGGATCGCCCGGTGGTCCCTGGCCGACTTCATAACCGCTTCGGGATTCAGGAATCTCTCCCGGAAGGCGCGGTCGAAGAGCCGCCCGATGACATGCGAGAACACCCGCAGAGTGCGGTTCCCGCAGACATCGAATAGGAGAAGATGGAACTCTTTGTCCAACCGATCCGCCTGATCCGGTTCTTCGCGGAGCGACTCCATCCGGCCGATGTTGGCCAAGAGAGCCTCCGCCTGTTCGGGAGTGAGCCGACGCACAATCAGGGGCAGTACGGCGGTCTCCATGCATAGGCGCGACTCCTTGAGTTCCGCGAAACTGTACCCCGAAATCCGCAGCCGGAATATAAGGTCGTCCACAATCGTATCAGGCTGCACCGCACACACATGAGTCCCACGACTGGTGGCCCTCTTCAGCACCCCGAGAAAACAGAGGTGCATGATCACCTCGCGGATCGTGCCACGGCTGACAGCGAAATGCGCCGCCAACTCGGCTTCCGCCGGCAAACGGTCCCCCGGTGAGTATCCCGCCGCCAACAGATAGGAACAAAAGCTCTCTAGGAGTTCGTGGGAATGCATGGGAATCCACCAACAAGACCCTATTTATCTGACAAAGATAGCATGATGCCATGAGGGGTGCAAGCGACGGCGGAGAGCGTGGGCGCAGGTCAGTTCCGTAGGTGGTGACACCTCAGGTCCTGGGGTTCAGGAAACGGCGAGACGGGGAGACGGGGAAACGGCGACTGGAGGAGACGGACAGGGAGACTGGCGGAGAGGAAAACAGGGTTCAGGGTCGGCCAAGCCCCCGGCTGGTGCCGGACCTACCGGAATGAGAC
>CAILKC010000207.1 GCA_903834675.1 uncultured Victivallales bacterium
CAGCAGGGCGGCGGCGGTGAGGTTGGCCTGCTGGATCAGCCCCGGCTCGCTGACGGTGATATAGCCCACCGGCGCCAGATCGTAGAGATCGAAGTAGAGCGCCCGCGCGGCCTCGAGATCCACCTGCGCCCGGCGCAGCTCCTCGTTCTGTATCTCCAGCTCGATCTGGTACACTCGCAGTTCGTGGAGAGTGTGCCGGATGTCCGCGGGCGAGCGGGTCGCCAGGTCGCCCGGCAATGGGACCACGTCTTCTCGGGCCTGCGCGTCAGCGCGTTGGCGCAGCTCGGCATGTGTGGTCATCGGCAACGCCCCTTTCGAAGAGGGTAACCTCTACGGTAAATCTACTCCGCCAGGCGCTCGGTGGTGGCGATGGCGTACGGGGTCTGGTGCTCATCGATCAGCGCGGTGGCGGTCAGCCAGACCTCCACGACGGTGCCATCCTTGGCCAGGCGCTGAGTGCGGTAGGGGTCGAGGTGCTCGTGAGCCGAGGCCAGTTGGTGGATGGCGGCCAGTTCCTGGGCCGCGGCGCGGCCGGGCGGGATGCGGGCGCGGACGTTCAGGTCCAGCGCCTCGGCCTCGCTCCAGCCATACATGCGCACCGCGCTGGGATTCCAGGCCAGGGTGCGGCCTTGCAGATCCTGCACCGTGATGGCATCGTGGGCATCGCGCACGACCACGGCCAGCCGGAGCAGGTCATTGGCCTGCCGCAGGGCTTCCCGCGTGCGCACCGTCTCGGTGACATCGGTAAAGGTAATCACGGCGCCCTCGATCACATTATCGAGGGTGCGGTAGGGCATGATGCGCAGCGCATACCACATGCCGTCCGCGGTATGCACGTCCACGCACTGGGGGATCAGCGTATCCAGGACGGCCTGCGTGTCGGCCACCAGACGGTCGTAGCCGACCAGGTTTCCGGCGATGTGGCCCAGCGGTCTGCCGACGTCGGTGAGGATCAGGTTGATGACGCGGGTGGTGGCAGGCGTAAAGCGCAGAATCCGCTGCCGATGATCCACGAAGACGGTGGCGATGCCGGTGCCGCCCAGCAGGTTGTTCATGTCGTTGTTGGCACGCGACAGATCGGCGACTTTGGCCTGCAGTTCGCCATTGACCGTGGCCAGTTCCTCGTTGACCGACTGCAACTCCTCCTTCGAGGTCTCCAGCTCCTCGTTGGTGGACTGCAACTCCTCATTCACCGACTGCATCTCTTCGTTCGCCGACTTGAGTTCCTCGTTGGCGGTCTCCAGCTCCTCGTTGGCGCTTTGCAGATACTCGCCCTTGATCCGCAACTCCTGCTGGAGGGTCGCGATGCGCGGGTCGACGGCGGGGGTCTCTCCCGGCGGGCTCGCAGCCTCAGGGGAGGTGGGAACCACGGGAAGGATGGGCGCTGGCGCCAGGATGACCAGGTACAGCGGCGCCTCCAGCGGCGCCGGGACCGTGGCCAGCGGGCGAATCGTCAGGTTGACCAGGGTGAAATCGCCGTTGGTCTTGACGCTCAGGCCGGGGCAGCGCACCACCTGGTGGTTCTTCACCGCCAGGCACAGGGCGGTGGGCAACTCGCCCCGCAGGCCTTCGCGGGCCATCTTCAGGATATTGCTGACGCTCACCTCACCCGGGGCCGGTTCCAGGTACATCCCCGTGCGGCCGTGGAGGTAGAGGACATCGCCCTTGCTGTCGACCAGCGCCGCGGCCAGGGCGACCTCTTCCAGAAGCACCTGTTCGGTCAGTTCGCGCAAGGGCACCTTCGGGGGAAGGGCCATCCGTTCGCCGTGGGTGCAGGCCACCCCCAGCGCGGTCATGGGGGGCTTAAAGGCAGACACGCCGAACGCCGGGACGCCGCGGTAGGGCTCCAGGCGCTGGTACAGCTTCGCTTTCCGGTCCAGCGCCACGAACAGCTCCTCAGAGTCCCCCACCGTCTCCGAGGTGCCCAGGAAAAGAACGCCGTTGGGGTTCAGCGCGTAATGGAAGCGCGGCATGAGCAGCTTCTGCAGGTCGCCGTCAAGGTAGATCAGGAGGTTGCGGCAACTGATCAGGTCAAGCTTGGAGAAGGGCGGGTCGGAGGTCACGTTCTGCTCAGAGAAGACCAGCAGGTCGCGGATGCTCTTGTGGATGCGATAGGAGCTGCGTTCGGGGTCGGCCGCGAAGAAGCGTCTCAGCCGTTCCGGCGTGAGGTCGCCGGCGATGCTGGCCGGGTAGAGCCCGGCGCGGGCCGTGGCAACCGCCTGGTTGTCAATGTCGGTAGCGAAGATCTGCACCTTAAAGCTCTGCTTCATCGCCTCCTGCCGTTCGGCGATCAGGATGGCGAGCGAATAGGCCTCCTCGCCGGTGGAACAGCCCGGTACCCAGACGCGGATCACGGCGCTGGCCGGGCGGCCGGCAAAGAG
>CAILKC010000208.1 GCA_903834675.1 uncultured Victivallales bacterium
GCCCGCAGCTCCGTCTGCACGGCCCGCCGCTCGTCGGCAGCTTGGCGGAGGTTGGCGGCCGCTTCGCGGATGGCACCCTGATTGCGGTCGAAAAGCGGCAGTGGCACCGTCATCGCGAGCAGGAAAGTGGCCTGATCGTCAGCCGCCGACCAGGCGGCGCCGCCTGCCAGGGTCAGGTCCGGCAAGCGTCCGGCGCGGGCTCCCGCCACGGCCGCTGAGCGTTGCGCGGTCTCGGTCGGCCAGCGGGCCAGATCGGGGTTGCCTTCCAGAGCCCCGAGCAGGTCGTTCAGCGCCGGTAGCGCGGGGATGGCTGCGAGCTCTCCCGCGGCGAGGGTGAAGCTGGGCTCGTCAGCTCCCCACTGGGCGGCCAGGGCGACCCGTGCCGTCCGCAGCGCTCCGGCCGCCCGCTGCAATTCGATGCGGCGGCCAGCGGCCGCGACTCTGGCCTTGCTGAGTTCCAGCGGCGCATCCTTCCCCGCTTGCACCCGCTCGGAAACCGTGTCGACCAGCCGTTGGGCGAGCTCGCCAGCCTCCTGCACCAGACGCAGGCGTTCCTGTGCGGCCAGGACCGCGGTAAAGGCCCGCGCGGTGGCGTGGCGCAGGTCCTGTTGCAGCTGCCGGACGTCCCAGCGTGCCAGTTCGGTCTCAAGCTCGGCCAGGCGGCTGCGAGCCGCGCGCTTGCCACCGGTCTCGAGGCGTTGGCCAAGACGTGCCGTCGTGATGGAACTGCCGAAGACCCCTGAGCCGTCCGTGCCACCGAGGTCTTCGATCTCTAGCTCGGCCTCGGGATTGGGCCGCAGGCGAGCCTGCAGCGCGCGCCCTTCCGCGGCCTCGATGGAACACGCTGCCGCCGCCAGCCTGGCGTTGTGAGTCTCGGCCAGGCCTAACGCCTCGGCACGGGTCAAAGCCCCTTGCGGAAGAACGCCAGAAGCAGGACCGGCAGACTCGCCCCACAGGGGACTGACAATGAACCATGTCAGTATACCTGAACATATTCGGGCCGTTTGTCTTACATCCATAGAGAGGATTCTCCGTCGTGACCCATAGAGGGGAAAACAGGGAAAGGAGACAGGAGGACCCGGACGCGCCAACGAGCTGGCGGGACCCGGCATCGAAAGGGAGCAGGAACGGGGGGGTGGCTCAGAGGCGGAGCACGACCGTGCGGAGAGCGGCCAGGCGTAGGCGCATGTCATGCCGACCGGCAAGGACATGCGTCGGCGGCAGCGGCAGCGCTGGCGGCGTGCCAGCGTCGCGGGGCGTCATGGCCAGGGCGTAGGGTACAGCCTGGCCCAACGTCGCCCGCGGCTGGGCTACTCCGGGAGGAGGCCGGTGCAACAGACCCTTGCCCGGGATGTGCGCACAGCCATCTTCGTCAAGACACTCGGTGCATGGAGCCGCGGTGGTCGACTCAACCGCCTCGACCAGGCGCTCGGCCCCGGCACAGACCAGTCCACCGCCCGGCCCAAAGGCGACATGACCGCTGGCCTGGAAACACAGGATCATGCCCCCGGATGCGGCGGATACCCACGGGAAGCAGAGGGCCAGCAAGACCGCGACTACCCTGGTCATCCAAGTACGCATGAGACAGGTCGACAACGTGGTCGCATCCTCTTTACGCGGAGTTTAGTGCAGAAATCCCAAGGGGCGGCTAAGTCGTCCAATCTCGCCGACCTCGACCACCGCCAAGCCCGCACAAAGGGCGGTGAAGATAACCGCCGTCCTGTCTGCCGTCAAGGCACCCCACCCGATTTCATGGCGGCGCCGCCGTCACTGCCGGTCAAGGCTGCCAGGGTCTCATCGCCCTTGAACGAGACCTTGACTAAGCGCGTTCTCTCTCCTTCTGCCCGCTGGTATCTGACGTCATAGAAGCCGACGGGCTCATCGAGCAGCGCAAAGGTCCCGGCATGGGCGAGACCCAGGCGGAGGTGGGTGTCGATGCTGCGGAGTTCCCCGTCGCCGGTGATGGCAAGGACCATGGCCTGGTGCGCCGCCGGCAGGCTCTCGAGCGACAGCCGTGACTGTATCTCGCCAACGCTCCCGTCCGCCGCGACCTCGACCTGGGTCCGCCGCTCCAACTGGCGAAGAAGCACATCGTAGCACAGCACGCCACGCCGGTGATTTCGGTCAAAAGAGAGAACCGACGCGGCGGGAAAGCGTTCCCTGACCGTCTTGGCCACGGCATCGGGCAGTTGCTCCTGGCCATTGCGATTGCCGCCCGCCAGCAGTGCGCCCAGGAGCAACTCCACGCCGGCCGCCGGCGCCTCGCCGGCGCGCGCCAGCCCAGCGGGAAGGAGCAGCGCCAGCCCGGCTACGGCACCGCACAGACTGAGCTTGATCATGGTTTTTTGCATCCGGCCTACCTCCGCGGTTGTCGGCCTGCCGGGTTAGCGCCCGGCTCAATTCCTGCCAGAATCGTTCCGACTTGGTGCCATTAGGCTACGCCAGCATGGTGAAGCTCCAGGTGGGCGCAGATGAAACCTCGTTCATCTGGGGCAGGGGCTGCCGCTCCGGCCCAAGCGGTGTCGCGTTCGCCCGGGGCGGACTTGGCACCGCA
>CAILKC010000209.1 GCA_903834675.1 uncultured Victivallales bacterium
CCATTCCCCTGGAGAGGCGCCCGGCCTCAGGCGCGGCGGTGGAGCCCACCGCATCTCCAGCCGATGGGAGCGCCCGGGGCCGCCCGGGCACTGGCCGCGAGCCGCGGCCGGTCCATTCCCCTGGAGAGGCGCCTGGCCTCAGGCGCGGCGGTGGAGCCCACCGCATCTCCACCAGACCGCGGTGGAGCCCACCGCATCTCCAGCAAACCGCAGTGGGGCCCACCGCATCTCCATTTCCCTGGAGCCGGGGAATGCAGTTGCGGCGCTCGGTGGGGGGGTTATACTCACCCAGACGCCGCCCGGTGTCCGGCCCCGGCAGTGGTCCGGTTTCGGCGCGCGCTGCGATGACGAGGGAGCGGGTTATGACCAAGGACAGAGTCAGTCTTTCGCGGCGTCAGTTCCTGGGGCAGTCGGCCCTGGCCGGCGCCGCCATCACGATCATTCCCAGGGGTGTCCTGGGCGCCGACGGGCAGCCTGCGGCCAACGACCGCATCAACCACGCGGTCATCGGCTGCGGCGGTATGGGCAACGGCCATATTGATATGGTCCTGCGCGACCCGGCAGCCAAGCTCGTGGCCGTCTGCGATGTCGATGCCAACCGCCTCGCGGCGGCCAAGGCCAAGGGCGGCGCCGACTGCAAAGCCTACCGCGACTTCCGCGACATGCTGGCCAGTGAGGACGTCGACTGCTGTCACGTCGTCACCCCGCCGCACTGGCATACCCTGCAGAACCTCGCCGCCCTCGATGCCGGCTGCGATGTCTGGGGTGAGAAACCGATGACGCGGACCATCGGCGAGGGGCGCTACGTCCGCGATGCCGTGCGCCGCAACGGCCGCGTCTTCCGCCTCAATACCTGGTTCCGCCTGTACGGTGGCTTCTACGGCCTGGGTTGCGCCGTCAAACCCCTCAAGAAGCTGATCCTGAGCGGTGCCCTCGGCTGGCCGCTGACGGTCCGGGTCAGCGCCCACACGGGCTTCAACTGGAAAGCCAGCATGTGGTCGGGGAAGATCAACGTGCCGCCGGAGCCGGTGCCGCCGGAGCTGGACTACAACGCCTGGCTCGGGCCGGCGCCGGTCAAGCCCTACTTCCGCCACCGCACCCACGGCAGCTTCCGCGGCTACTGGGACTACGATGGTGGCGGTCTGGCAGACATGGGCCAGCACTACCTCGACCCCGTGCAGTATCTCCTCGACAAGGACGACACCAGCCCCGTGGAAGTCGAGGCCTACGCGCCGTGGCCACAGCATGACGACGCGGTGGGGCCTTGGGGACGGGTCTGGATGAAGTACGCCGATGGCTGTACGCTGATCCTCGAGTCGTGCGAGTGGGGCGAGCAGGAGACCAAGGACAAGCCCTACATCGAAGGTCCCAACGGCAAGGTCTACCCGGGCTTCCGCACCGATCCGCCTCAGCTTGCCGAGCTGGTTCGGCAACTCCCCGAGCCCGAGCCCATGATCAGCGACTTCAACATTTCGATGCGTACCCGCCGCAGGTTCGGTCTCAACGAACTCAACGGCGACCGCAGCAACCTCCTCGTGCATCTGGCGAACGCCGCCATCCGCACCGGCCGCAAGCTGTACTTCGATCCGGTCCGGCTGGAGTTCGTCAACGACGAGGTGGCCAACCGCCTGGTCCACCAGCCGATGCGGGCGCCCTGGCGGCTGTGCTAGACCCCACGATGACGATGAAACCGAACGCAAGAGTCTTCGTTGCGGCGGTGAGGAAACACGCTATGGCTACGATCAAGCGGACGCTGGCCCTCGCACTAGTCGCTCTGGCGCTGGGGGCACCGGCCTGCCGTCATCTCTCAAGGCGCCCGGCGCCGCGCCCGGAACTCGCGCCGCCGACCCCCGAGGTCAAGGCCACGGCCCCTGCCCCGTCAACCACACCGGTGCCGGAACTGGCAGCGCAGTTGGTCTGGGCGCAACCCGAGGTGGGCCGCCGCATCCTCGCTGAACTGTTGCAGCGGGGCACTCCGGCACTCCATGAACTGGTGGCGCTGGTGAAGGCGCCCGGTCGGGGTGAAGACGCCGGCGCGCGTTCGGGGCTGAACGGCCTGGCCCTGTCCGTCGGCAACGACGCCACCGAGGAGCAGCGCGCCCTGGTCTCCGAGGCGATGATCGAGGGCTTGCGGCAGGCAGCGGATCCAGACGTCCAAGCCTTCTTCATCGCCCAACTTCAGCTGGTCGGCCACGACGAAGCCGTGGCGCCGCTGGCGGCGCGCCTGACGGAGGCGCGCCTCGGCGAACCGGCGGTTCGCGCCCTGCGCCAGATCGGCACGCCAGCGGCCCTCGCCGCCCTGCGCCAGGCTCTGCCCGCGGCCCAGGGAGACCTGCGCTTGCAGCTTGTGGTTGCCCTCGGCAGCGCCCGCGATGCGGAGTCCGCCGACGCCCTGCTGCCCCTGACGACGGCGGCGGATACCACCCTGCGGCATGCCGCTCTCCTGGCCCTGGCCGACATCGGTTCACCCCAGGCTCGAGACCCGATCCTCGCCGCCGCCTCGGCCAGCTCGATCTCGGAGCAACGCCTGGGGGTTCATGCGGCCGTCATTCTCGCCCGTCGGCTGCGTGCTGACGCCCATCCCGCCGAGGCCCTCGAACTATGCACCGCTCTCGCCGCCACCCCGGCGGGCGCCTACGCGGCGCTGGCGACACGGGTTGACCTCACCGGCGCCGAGGCCCTGCCGCAGCTCATCGGGGCCGCCGTCGGAACCGACGCCGGCCAGCGCGAGAGTGCGATTAAGCTCACCCTCGAGCTGCTGCGGCAACCGGTCACCGCCGCCTGGTGCGCCACCCTCCCGCAAGCCGGCCCGGAGGCCCGCGAAGCCATTGTGGCCATGCTCGGCTTGCGGCGCGATCCCCGCGCCGTGCCCACCGTGCTCAGCGCTCTCGGGGATGCCGACCCCCGCGTCCGCGCCGCCGCCCTGGAAGCCCTGGCCCGTTTTGGCTCCGAGACCGCCCTGAAGCCGCTCGTGGCCATGGTGGCGACTGCCGCCGAGGGCGACGCCCAGGCAGCGGCCGGCGTCCTGGCGTGGGTCGCCGACGCGGACTTCGCCGAGGTGGTTGCCGCGGCGCTGCCGCAGGCCAGCCCGGCGGGCAAGGCCATCCTGCTCGATCTGCTCGCCGCCCGGCAGGCGACGGCGAAAGCGCCCGTGGCCGCGGCGGCCCTCGCCGATGCCGATGCCAGCGTGCGTAAGGCCGCCCTCAAGACCCTCGAAAGCCTCGCGGGCGCGGCGCAGGTCCCTGCCGTCCTGGCGTTCGCCATCTCGACCAGCGAGGATGCCGAACGCAAGGCCGCCCAAAAGGTGCTCGCGGCCGTGTGCCGACGGGATACGGCGGCGGCGGCGCCCGTGGTGGCGGCGCTGAAGACCGCGCAGGGCGAGCTGCGAGTCACCCTGCTCGATACGGCCGCGAGGATCGGCGGCGCCGAGGCCCTGGGACTCGTGGTCGCTGACGCCAACCGCCCGGAGGCGGCCCTGCGCACGGCCGCCACCAAGTCCCTCGCCGACTGGCCGGATGCCAGCGCCGCCGAGCCCCTGCTCGCCCTGGCCACCCGTACGCCAGACCCCAAGGCCCGCGTCCTGGCCCTGCGCGGTTATCTGCGGGTCGTCGGCCTGCCCTCGGACCGCGCTCCCGCTGCCACGGCGGCCATGCTGGGCAAGGCCTGGACGATCGCGACGAATGCCGACGAGCGCCGACTGGTCCTCGGTGGCCTCGGCGCCGTACGCGACCCGGCCGCGTTGGCCCTCATCGCTCAGGCCCTCGACACCGAGGACGTCCGCGAAGAAGCCGCCGCGGCGGCCGTCAGCGTGTGCTGCCCACGCCAGGACAATGACCCCGGCCTGGTCACGCCGGCCGCCTACGCCGCCATGGAAAAAGTCCGGGACACGGCCAAGACGGCAGTGAGCGTCGAGAAGGCCAAGGCGCACCTGGAGTCATTCCCCATGGGCTCGGGAGTCAACGTCGCTCTAGGGAAGCCGGTGAAGACGTCCTGCCCGCAACAGGGCGATAAGGAGCCCTGGAAGGCAGTCGATGGCAAGATCACCCGCGAGGACGCCTGGTTCGGCGACCGCTGGCCCAGCTCCATCGAGGTCGACCTCACCCAGGTCATCACCCTCAACGCCGTGCGCGTGGTGTTCTACTGGGACGGCACGCGCTCCTACCAGTACAAGGTCGAGGCCTCCACGGACGGTCAGACCTGGAGCCTCCTCGCCGACAACTCCGCCAACACCAAACCCGCGACCGAAAAAGGCGTCGTGCATCGCTTCCCAGCCATCAAGGCAGGACGGGTCCGCCTCAGCATCCTGAAGAACAGCGTCAACGAGGCCGTGCATCTGGTCGAGCTGCTGGTCTACTCCGACGACCCCGCGGCGCCGAAGAACACGGCGGTACAGGTGAACCATCCCGCCAACCTGGCCCTGGGCCGCCCGGTCACCACCACTGTACCGCAGGAGACCGACAAGGCACCGGAGCGGGCAGTCAACGGCGTTCTGGGACTCGACGATGGCTGGTGGGGCGGCGCCACCCCGGCCACGATCCAGGTCGATCTCGGCAGCGTGCAGAGCCTCGATACGGCACGCGCCCTGTTCTACTGGGACGGCACGCGCTACTATCAGTACACGGTCGAAGGCTCGCTCGACGGCGCCGCCTGGAACCGTTTGGTGGACAATGCCGGGAACACCACGCCGTCGACCAGCGCCGGCTATGTCCATACTTTCCCCGCCGCCAAGGCCCGGTATGTCCGCCTCACTATTCTCAAGAACAGCGCCAACCCATCGTGCCATCTGACCGAGTTCGAGGTCTACGCGGCCGACAAAGCCCCCAAGACCTTCGCCAGCGCCACGCCGAGCGCGCCGCCCGCGCCACCCAAGCCGACCCCGATCGTGGCGCCGCCCCTGCCCGCGCCCGACCCGGACGGCTTCATCTGCCTGTTCAATGGCACGGACCTGAGCGGCTGGATGGGCTCCACCGGCGGTTATGCCGTCGAGGACGGCGCGCTGGTCTGCCTGGAGAAGGGCGGCGGCACCCTGCTGACCATGCACCGCTTCAGCGATTTCGTCATGCGCTTCGACTTCCGTATGCCTAAAGGCGCCAACAATGGCGTCGCTATCCGCACCCCAGCCCAAGGCAACCCGGCCTACGTCGGCATGGAGTTGCAGATCATCGATAACGACGGCTACAAAGACGTCCACAACTACGAACTGAAGCCCTGGCAGGTCCACGGCTCCATCTACGGCTGCGTCCCGGCCAAGACCGGCGCCCTCAAGCCCTGCGGCGAATGGAATCATCAGGAGGTCCGCGCCGTCGGCAGCCGCATCACCGTCATTCTCAACCAGCAGACCATCGTCGATGCCGACGTCGATGCGCTCACCACCAGCGCGGACGGCGGTGGCCTGGACAAACACCCCGGACTCAAGCGCCGGACGGGCCACATCGGCTGGCTTGGCCATGGCGCCAAGGTCGACTTCAAGAACATCCTCATCAAGCCCCTTGAACCCTACAGCGCGGACCCCCTCAACACCCCGCCGACCGGTTTCACGGCCCTGTTCAACGGGAAGGACCTCGAGGGCTGGAAGGGCTTGTCCAAGGTCGATAACCCCGAGAAGCGCGCCGCGCTGCCCGAGGCGGAGCGGCAGGCGTTGCAGGACCAGGCGGACGCCGACATGCGGGCCAACTGGAAGGTCGAGGACGGCGCGCTGGTCTTCGGCGGCAAGGGCCGCAGCCTCTGCACCGCCAAGGACTACGCCGACTTCGAGATGTACGTCGACTGGAAGATCAAAGACAAGGGCGACAGCGGCATCTACCTGCGCGGTTCGCCGCAGGTGCAGATCTGGGACCCGGCGCAGTGGCCCCAGGGCTCCGGCGGGCTCTACAATAACCTGAAGAACCCCAAAGACCCCAGCGAGTGTGCCGACAACCCCATCGGCCAGTGGAACCGCTTCTTCATCCGCATGGTCGGCGAGAAGGTGACCGTGGTCCTCAATGGCGTTACGGTGGTCGACAACGTGACCCTGGAAAACTACTGGAACCGCGCCCTCCCGATCTTCCCCAGCGGCCAGATCGAGCTGCAGAACCACGGCAACACGCTGTGGTTCCGCAACCTCTACCTCCGCGAACTGCCCGCCAGGTAGGTCGGGACTCGTCGAGCCCCGCTACGGCGGCAGCGCGCTGTCAGGGCGCTGGCCACCGCGGCCTCGCCCCCCGCGAAACCGGGGTGGCGCTTCACTTCAGCATGACTTGTCCGCCGGTCACGGGGATGGCCTGGCCGGTCTCGTACTCCTGTTCGACGCAGTAAAGAATGGCCCGCACGACATCCTCCGGCAGGCAGCCGCGGCCCATGGGCACCTTCGCCTCGTAGGACTGGCGCACCTCCTCGATGGTCTTGGCGCCAGGCACCTTGCCGGTGTTCAGATACTGCACAAAGAGACCCTTCTGCGGATCGCTCCACAGCGGCCCGTCAAAGAAGTTGCCGGGGCAGATGCTGTTGACCTTGATATGGTCTTCGATCAGCTCTTTGGCGAAGCTCTGGGTCAGACCGAGGGTGCCGAACTTGCTGCCAGCATAGGCGCCGTTCTTGTTGCTGCCCTCGAGACCACTCTTGGAGTTGATCTGCACGATGTCGGTCCAGGGGCCCCGCCCGTTGACGTACTGAGCCGCCATCACCGCGGCAGCGTGCTTGACGCAGAGGAAGTAGCCTGTGTAGTTGACCGTGGTGACAAAGTCCCACTCGGCCTTGGTCATCGTCTTCACCGAGCCCGCCTTCAGCACCCCGGCGTTGGCCACGAACAGATCGATGCCGCCACACTGGCGCACGATCTCGCGGACCATGGCGGCGACGCTGGCCTCGTCGGCGATGTTGACCGCCACGGCCAGCGCCCGGTGCGCCCCGCAGGCGGCATTGATGGCGGTCGCGGCCTGTTCGGCTCCCGCCAGGTTGAGGTCGGCCACCACGATGAGGCTGCCATGCGTCGCCAGCGCCTGCGCGATCCCCAGACCGAAGCCCTGCGCCCCGCCGGTAACCACGCAGACCCGGTTGTGCAGGCGGCCGGCGCCCCCACCGGTAGCGCTGATCTTACGCCGGTAGGATTCCACTTCCCAGTTCTCGATGAAGCCGTACTGGGCGGGGGTGAGGTAATTCGGCCCGCCGAAGGCCCCGGTCAGCTGCTGCACGCGGGCCGCGTCGCGCGCCGCGGTGAGGGCCGCCCGGGCATCTTTGAGGGTATCGCCGACGCCGAAGACCGCCTGGCCGCACTTGCTGACGATCTTGGGCGGGTAGCCGCGTTTGGCCTGGAAGGTATCCAGGTCGGCGGCATCACCGGTGCACTCCAGCGCGAAGCTCTTGGCGTAGACAATGTGGTCCGGGCTGAGCGGCCCGTGCGCCGGCTCAAAAGGCTCGCTGACCGCCACGATGGCACGCGCCGCGGCGCCGCCAAGCAAGGTGCGAACGCGCGGGGCACGGGCCATCATGAAGTCCACATCCAGAGCGCCGGTCACCAGGGCAGCAGGCACCCCCGCCTGGGCATAGGCGCTCCTGAGGGTGTCCATCATCTGCTCGTACAAAGCCTTGATCTCAGCCAAGGTATCGGCAGCCACAAACACACCATGGTTCTGCAGGAACAGCACCCGCGGCACCGCGCCGCGCTTGAGCTTGGCCTGTTTGAGCTGCGCCTGCACCACCAGCGACAGCGTCGCCCCGGGATTGCAGTAGTCGAGCCAGAGGGCCTCGGGGAACAGCCGGGCGCAGACCTTCTTGCCGTCGACCGCGCAGGTCATGCCATTGACCATGGGCGGATGCAGATGCACCACGAAGGCGTAGTCGATGACGTCATGCACGGGGGCCTCCACCGAAGCCCGCCCGGCGCCGAGCGGCCGCACCGCCGCCTCCATCAATGTCTTGACCGCGGTCTCCTTCTGCCAGAGGTCTTCGGGAAGAGTCTCGGTGAAGATGCGCGACAGCGCCTGGCGGTCCATGCCGATGAACTGCTCAGGCTGAATCTCGGCCAACGCCACCCCGCTGGGCTTGATGTAGAGCGCCGTCGCCGTCTTGAAGGAGGTGTTGCCACCCCCAAGAAACACGAAATCAAGATCCGCGCCGTACTGGCGCGACACGGCCGCCAAATCGCTCAACTGCTGCATCGTGGTCTCTTTTCGGCTGTCGGTTGGGTGAAGGTGGCTCGCTGCCTGCCGCGCCTCAACGCAGGGGCGGAACCGGGTCGGAGAAGGTAGCGGATCAGGGCCGGAAATCAACCCGGTGGCGCCAGCGCCGTTGCATCCGCGAACGGGTGGCCCTATACTCTCGCGCAGACGGCGGCCGGGGCGTCGGCCAGGTAAGCCAATGTCGGCCCGTTACGGAGGCGAATCTATGAGCGAAATCCAGTTCAGTGACAACTTCACGGACCATTCCGTCCACTCCGGCCCCAACGCCGGATTCCAGTTCGACTTCCACTGCGAGCGCTGCCGCGATGCCTGGCGCTCGGAGTTTGTGGCCTACCGCAGCGGCCAGGTCTCGAGCTGGATGGGAAAGGCGGCAGGGATGCTGGGCGGCGTGCTGGGCCACGCGAGCGAGGCGGCGGGGGGCCTCGCCGAAGCGGGTTACGGCAAAGCCCACGACCGGGCCTTTGTGGCCGCCGTCGAACAGGCCAAGAAGCACTTCCACCGCTGCGCCCAGTGCATGCAGTACGTCTGCGACCGTTGCTGGGGCAAGGACAAGGGCTTGTGCTTTAACTGTGCGCCCGATGTGGAGGTCGCCATCGAGGCGGCCCGCGCCGAGGGCGAACGCCAGGCCGCGTCCGAGCGGGCTGCCGCCGAGGGCGCCAAACGAGCCGGAAAGCAGGACGTTCAGCGCGACCGGCAGCTCGTCTGCCCAAAGTGCAATGCGGAGACGCACGGCGCCAAGTTCTGCCCGGAGTGCGGCGAAAAGCTGGCGGTCGAATCGCAGTGCCCGAAGTGCTCGGCTAAGCTCTCGCCAGGGACGAAGTTCTGCCCGGAGTGCGGGGCAAAACTGAGTTGAGGCCGAGGCCAGGGGGCCAGGCACGGGCGAGAGGCGTCACTCTCGCCCTGAATGGGCCGGGGCCGATCCGAGAGCTGATTGCCGGCACAACTCTTCACTGGCCATCGGCAGGCCAGAAGGCGCGCACCGTGCGTTCCCACTCGTCGGCCATGAGCTGGTGGCCACGGTAGGTCGGATGCACGCTGTCCCAGATCCAGTAGTCTGTCGGCGCCTGCTTGGCAGCCTCGTCGAAGACGCGCTGGTAGCGCACCAGTGCCGCACCGTGCTGCGTGGCCAGCCGGGCCACGATCTCCTGCCGTTTCCGGATGCCTTCGTCGAGGCTCCCGGTCGGTTTCACGAAGGGCTCCCCCAGCACCAACTTGAGCCGCGGATTAGCCGCCTTCGCCGCGCGGATGAGCCGGTCATAGACCTGCTCGTACTGCTCGAGTCCGACGCCCCTGCCGTTGTCGTTGACGCCGATCAGGATGCTGAGCACGTCAGGCTTCAGATCAAGGGTATCCTGCTGCCAGCGCTTCTCCAGGTCGAGCACGGTGTTGCCGCTGACCCCCCGGTTGCTGAAGTCGAGCTGCGCCGCGGGGAAGGCGGCGCCGTGCCGCGCCGCGATAATGAAGACGTAGCCGTGGCCCAGGATGTGATTCGGATCCGCACTGCGCCCGCGATTGCCATCGGTGATCGAATCGCCCTGAAACAGAATACGGGCGTTGGGTGAGAACGCCGCGAGGGGCTCGAGGGCGTACAGTCCGACCAACGGCACCAGGAGCGGGGCGCTGAAGAGGATGTGCTTCATGGGCGAAAGGGTTCCTGTGGCGGATTGCCGGGCAAAAGCGGCCGCAATCCCAACTGCGCGTAGCTGAACTCGCGACTGAGCAGACCGGGCTGCCCGGCGGCAAGCCCGAGCGCCGGCACGGCCAGGCTGGTGAGGACATGGATGCAGGCAGGTCGCATGCGACGCTCTCCACGACGTCCCACCGGTTCACGCCCAGGCCGACGTCGTGCCCCACTGTACACCCACGACCGCGTCCGGAGGAGTCGCGGCACCCGCAGCACCGCTGCCCGCAGTTGCGGTCGCCGCGGCGGACGGCCACTACGCGACCCCGCCCCAGTCCAAGCCAAAGCGGTGTCAAGCCACCGCAGTCCAAAGCTTGGCCTGCTGGCCGGCGCGGTACTGAGACCCGGCGCGGTACTGAGACCCGGCGCAGCCGGGGCTCTTTGGACTGCCTGCGGCTTGACGCAGCTTTTCCCTTCCGCCGGCGCGGTACTGAGACCCGGCTTGGCCGACTGGCCGCGCGCCCCGCCGCACCGGCTCTTTGAGCCTGGCGCGTACTTCGTGACGGCCAGTACTCTGCACAAGGAACGGGTCTTCCGCGGGGCAGATCGCCTGGAACAGGTGCAAGACCTTCTGCTGACCACCCTCCAGGAGTACGGCTGGCGTGTCCAGGCTTGGGCTGTATTCGCGAACCACTACCATTTCGTCGCTCTGTCGCCGGCCGACGCAGGCCCCTTGGTGGCGGCCCTATCGAAGGTCCACACCCTCACCGCCGCTGAGGTCAACCGTCAGGACGGCACCGACGGCCGCCAGGTGTGGTTCCAGTTCCGGGACACGGCGCTAACCTACCGAGTCTCATACTTTGCCCGACTGCGGTACGTCCACGAGAACGCCATGCACCACGGCCTGGTGGGCCAAGCCTGTGACTACCCGTGGTGTTCGGCCGGCTGGCTGGAGCAACGGGCCGACCCGACCTTCCGCAAGATGCTGGGGAGCTTCAGGATCGACAGGCTCAGTGTCGCAGATGACTTCGACCTCAGAGGATAGCCAAAGCGGTGTCAAGCCACCGACAGTCCAAAGCTTGGCCTGTCGGCCGGCGCGGTACTGAGACTCGACCCGGCCGACTGGCCGACGCGGTACTGAGACCCGGCGTGGCCTGTCGGCCGGCGCGGTACTGAGACCCGGCGCAGGCGGGGCTCTTTGGACTGCCTGCGGCTTGACGCAGCTTTCCCCTTCCGCCGGCGCGGTACTGAGACCCGGCGTGGCCTGTCCGCCGACGCGGTACCGAGACTCGATCCGGCCTGCCGACCAGCGCAGTTAGCGGTAAACGACACGCCCGCCCCCCGCCGCGGTCGAGGAACGCGACTCAATGACAAGCGCCCGTCACTTCCGCCGCAGGGTCACGAAGACGGCGCTGTGGGGCGGGAGGTCGCCGGTCAACGTCTCTCCGGCCAGTTGCAGGGGCAACTCGCGGACGAAGTCCTCCTTGCGTTCCAACAGCGGCTTGGCGTCGGGATCAGCACTGGACAGACAGACGGCGCTGACCGTCGCGGCCGGAAAGTTGCGCAGGGCCAGGCTGAGCGCTGCCGTCTTGTCCCAGGAGCCATTGGCCAGCACCAGGTAGAGTTCCTTGCCATCCGCCGCCAACGTCGCCAGCAGCGGCGTCAGCGGGCCGGCAAAAGCGCCCGCTTGGGTGAGTGGGGCATCGCCGGTCGCCGGGGTGTAGTATGGCGCCGTGCCCTCGGTCGCGAGGACCTGCGAGCCGATGTGCCGGTTGAAGTAGTAGTAGAGCCAGTAGATCATGAAGCGCTGCGTCGGCTTCTCCTGGGCCAGCACGCCGAAACCCTGGTTGTTGATCTTGCTGAGCATCTGCCAGGAGCTGGCGCCCCGCAGCATCCCCTCGCGGGCATAGTAGATCAGCCGCACGGCGCGGTGCAGGGTGCCGAAGATGTTGGCGTTGCGGTCCACGGAATCGGCCACTTCGCCGTTGGGTCCACCGCTATGCACGCCCCACTCGGTGTCGAACTGGTAGACCTCGCGGCCAGGGTTGTAGGCCTTGATCAGGGCGTTGACCCGCAGGATGTGGTCCAGGGTGGCGTAATTGTCGGTCAGCACGGCCACCTCAAACTTGCGGCGGTGGATCTCCCATGCCCGCGCATAGTAGTGTCCGACCACGAAGTCGTAGCTACCGGCGGCTTCCTTGAGCAGGAGGTTTCCCCAGTTCTGGCTGTCGGAGATGGCCAGGCCGACCTGGCAGCCCGGCTGGGCTTGGCGCAGCGCGGCGCTCACCGCTCGCACGTGGACCAGGTACTCCTCGGGTGTCTTGAAGGCGGAATCGCCCTTGGTGATGTAGGGCTCGTTGGCGATCTCCCAGCGGGTGAAGCCGTAGCCCTTCTGCCGGGCATAGGCCGCCGCCTTGCCCCAGACCTCCGGCGGCAGCTTGCTGGTGGCCCCCTGGGTCTCCAGTTCCAACGGCGTCTGAGCCGCCGGGATGCCCATCTTACTCACCAGCTCGGCGGCACGGTCGAGAGCGCCTTCCAGGCCAAAGGGCTCATCGCCGACGGCATAGAAGCGGGTCATGGGCAGACGCAGGTCGCGAATGGCCTGTTCCAACTCGGGGGCGAGGGTGTACTTGCCCTGTCGGTCGTAGGGCTGCCCGGTCCAGCCGCAGACCCGGTGGAAGGAGACGCCGCCGACCTCGCGGGTGGCCGGCCCCAGCACCTTCCCGGCATCGATGGTGACCTCGAGACGGTCGCCCGGAGTCAGCCGGTGGTTCAGTGGCTCGTAGGTCAAGCGGCTCTCGTCGACCAGCCGACCCGTGCGCGGCGAAGGCGAGGCGGTGACGACCACGTCGTCAATCCAGAGCGTCCTTTCCAGGGCCCTGTCCGTGCTGGGGAAGAAGGTCAGCAGCAGGTAGCGGCTGCGGTCCGCAAAGAAGTCCCAGCCCTCGTCGATGCTGAAACGGAACTCGCGCCAGTCGGCGCCGACCTCGAGGGCACGGCTGCCGGGCGACGGCGCATCCGCGAAGGGTTTGACGCTGGTGTAGGCGGTCCACTGGAACTGCGACGTCCCCGGCTTGTCCGTGCGCGCCCAGAAGCTGACTTCGTAGCGCTGGCCCGCCTGGGTCTGAACGGCTCGCTCCGGGGCGGAAACGACGTAGCCGGCGGTGTTGGCCGGGTGATGGAGGCGGAAGCCGGCCTGGCCGCCGTGGGGGTTCGTGGTGTCGCGGCTGTAGTTGGCTGGATTCTTGTAGGCTTCGGCGCCCCACATGGTCCAGCCCGGTGGTGGCGCTCCCGGCGCCCCCACCAGCTCAAAGTCGCCATTGTAGATCAGGTTCTCCGCGGCCTGCCCCGACAGCACCGTGGCCAGACTCAGGGCCGTTACAGCCATTCGCAGACGCATTGCCGTTCCCTCCATTAGGTACGTGTGTATGCCGCCGGTGCCGTTCGCCCACGGCCTCACGCCGACGCCGGTTTGCGCCAGAGGTCGATGGGACGCAGGACCCCGGCTGGGCGGAAGGGCAACATGACCTTCTGACCTGTCCCGGCCGAATGATACGCAGCGTAGAGCACCTCTTGCACCAGGCGCCCGTCCTCACCCGTGGCCTGGGGCGTCTCCTTGCCGCGAACGCAGCGAGCGAAGTGGTGCATCTCCTGCGGGAAACCGTAGTTCCAGAGCTCCTCGAACACCGGATAGGTCCAGCCCTTGGTAGTGGGCGCCTTCTCGACCGCGTAACCGTAGCCAGGCTCG
>CAILKC010000210.1 GCA_903834675.1 uncultured Victivallales bacterium
AGAGCCTGCAACGCCGGGTAGGTCGACGGTTGCGCGAGATAGCCCAGGGCTTCCGCGACGGCGGCGCGGACGAGGGGGCTGGCGTGGGTCGAGCGGCTGGCCAGGTCGGCGGCAGCCGGCTGATAGCGAAAGCGCCCGAGGGCAAAGATGGCGTCCCGGATGCCCTCGGGTTCGGTCTCCTGCCGCAGGCAGGCATGGACCGCTTCAGCGGACTCCGCAAAGCCGATGCGCCCGAGGACGCGACACTGGTGTGCCCGTCCCGGGAACGCGGTTCGGCTGAGGCGGGCCGTCACCACGGCCCCGGCAGGCTGAGCCTTTTCAGAAGCGACGAGGGTATCCTCGGCTTGGCGGCGGACCAGAGCGCGCTCGTCTTCCAGCCGCTCCACCAACGCCGCCAGCGTCTGTGGGCCGGGATACGACGCGCAGGCGGCAAGCGCACGGCGACGCACCTCTGGATCCGGGTCACGGGTCAAGTCCAGCAGCAAGGGCAGGTCGCCGCCACGAGCGAGCCGTCCCATCCCCGCCGCGGCCTCGCCGCGCACGGACGGACTCGAGTCGCGGCCAAAGAGCGGGATGAGCTGTTCCGGCAACGGTGCGGCGAAGTCAGGCAGCCGGGCTGCGACCGCAAAGCGCACCGCCTCATGGGCCATGGCCAGGGCGCCGACCAGCTCCTCGGCATGGCCGGCGGCGTCCTGCGCCAGGAAGGCGCCGACAGTCAGGGCCGCCGCCACCGCGGGATTCGGGTCTTGGCGGAAGGCGCGATAGGCCGCCAGGCTCACGCCGGCGGGCCGCTCGCGCCAGCGCTCGGCGGCTACCTGCCGCACGGCCTGCGAGCGGTCCTCGGTCACCGCCTTCAGCAGCAGGGCCACGTCGGCAGATTCCAGACGCCCGTACAGCGCAGTGACCCAGTAGCGTACGTCTTCGTCCGGGTGCTCGAGCAGCGGACGGATGGGCGCCTCCAGGCCCGCCGACACGAAGGGCGACAGCTCCAGTTGTTGCAGCACCGCAGCCAGCACCTTGGGATCCGTCTCGACCCGTAGTTGCCTGAGCAGCACCACGAAGGCGCTCTGCAATTGGGTCTGGCGCAGTTCGGCGCAGATGGCCAGGCGCAGGCCGCGGTCGGCCGTTAGCAATGCCTCGCGCTGCAGCGCTACCTGCTCGGCCGCGACAACCACCGGGTAGGGGGCAGGGTTCAGGTCGGCAGCCACGAAAGGTCGTTCCTGCCAGATCGGCAGCAACAGGGGAAAGAGGGTCACGTAGGGTATGATCAGCGGGCCCATGATGCCTCGGATTCTTGCCGACTTCGGCGCCTGCGGCGACCGGCTTACTCTCGTTGTGCGAAGATCATCTTGACCCGCACGGCCGTGACCGCTACCAAGACGACCGTCATTCCGGCCAGGAAGATGACGGTGTTCAGCCACAGCGGGTTCCCGAAGGCTTTAGGGAGCGCCTCAAACATCCGGTCTGAGGTGACCTGCAGCGCCCCGGCGATGGGGTTAGCGGAGAGCACGACCGCCTCCAGGCCAGGCGAGATGCGTGAGCCGAACAGCAGCACACTGAGGGTGCCCAGGCAGATCAGGGCCGCCACCACGTAGCTCAGGGCCGTGGCGGCCCCGGTTGTCGGGGCCAGGGTGGAGGCGCATAAGCCCAGACTGACAAAGGCCGCCGCGGTCAACACCAGAATGCCCAGCCAGGCACCCAGACGCCAATAGGCCGTGGTCGACTCCAGGTAGCTCAGCGTCAGAAGCACCGGAATGCTGCTGACCAGGAACATCATCACGTACAGCAACCCCGCCTTCAGCTTGCCCATGACCACGGCCCGCACCGTCAACGGCGTCATCCGCAGCAGGGTCAGGGTGCCGCTGACCCGTTCGTCGGTGATACTGCCGCTGCACACGGCCGGGGCGAAGAAGGCGACGACTCCGACCTGGAACACGATGGCCACGATCCGCACCGCATCCGGGCTGAGTTGCGTGGCAAACTGCACTGCCACCAGCAGCAACAGCACCATGCTCAGCACGATGATGGCCGCGAGGGTCCGCACGATCACCTTGGGCTTGCCGAAGATGCGACTGCGCATCTCGGCGACGTACACCGGGTTGCGCCAGGCCGAGATGGGGCGTTTCCGCCGCAGTGGGTCAATCAGGTAAAAGGGGAAGGACAAGCGCCGCCGCAACGCCTGGCCGGCATCGGCGAAGGTGGCCTCCCCCCGCGCCCGCCGCGCCTTGTCCGGGCGGAGAATGTTGAAGCAGAACACCCCAAAACAGATCAGGCTCAGGACCACCATCCCCACCACGTGGAAACGGAAGACCTGTGGGGCCGAGAGGCCGGTGACTTCAAGCTCGTACCGCTCCGGATGGCTCAGGGCAAACAGTGCCTCGAAGGGGCTGGCGGCGCGCAGGCCACGCCAGACCCCGCGCAGACCCAGGAAATCGCCGAGCAGCACCGCCGGCAGCCAGGTCGCCCCGGCGAAAAGGAGCATGCCGACGTAGGTCAGCACCAGGGCCGTGAAGCTGCGCTGGCAGAGAGCGCTCAGGCACAGGCCGAACAGCCCGTAGCCCAGGGTCGCCAGCAGCAGCACCGTGTAGGCCCGGCAGAGCAGTGCCACGCTGATCCCGCCGCTCAGGGCGCAGACCGCCGTGATCGGCATGGAGGCAATCACCACCAGGAAGGTGATCGCCAGCGAACTGAAGAGCTTGCCGACCATGATCTCGCCCGGCGTCAGCAATGAGGTGAATAGCAGGTCAAAGGAGTGATTCTCTCGCTCCTGGGTGATGGTGGTCGAGACAAAGGCCGGAATGATCAGGATGATCAGAGCCAGGTTGAGATTGAGAAAGACGGTGAAAATCTCGTTGCTGTTGATCTCGGAGAACACGCCGGTGCGCGGCCAGAGCAGGTGCAGCACCACGGCCAGGGCGCCGACCAGCAGCACGGTCAGCGCCAGCGTCTTGCGGCAGCGGGTGTAAGCGCGAAACTCGCGCTGGAAGATGGGGTTGTTCCAGAGGCGCAGCATGAGTGGTGGCTTAGCCGTTCTCCGTCGGCGCATGGTCGCCGGTCACGGTCAGGAATACCTGTTCAAGATCGGGCTCTTCCTCGCGCAGCGAGGTGACCCGGATGCCGTTCTGCACCAGCCGTGCGTTGAGGTCGGCCACGGCCGAGCGCGTCCCCGCAAAGACCAGGCGAATCTCATTGCCGGCCGCCGTCGCCTCGTCCACTCCGGGGAACTCCAGGCATAGGCGCACCGCCCGGGGCACGCCGCCGTCGACGGTCGCTACCAGAATCAGCCTCTCCCGCAGCTTGTCGGTGATCTCGGCGACGCTGCCCTGGGCCACCAGGCGCCCGTCTTTCAGAATCCCGACCAGATCGCACACCGAAGCCAGTTCAGGCAGGATGTGCGACGATAGCATGATGGTCTTGCCGACGTCGCGCAGGCGCTCGATGGTCCGCCTCATCTCGATGCGGGCATGTGGGTCCAGGCCGCCAGCGGGCTCGTCCAGAATCAGGACCTCGGGGTCGTGCAGCAGCGTCTTGGCCAAGCCGATGCGTTGCCGCATGCCGCGCGACAGGCTGACCACCTGGTAGTCGAGCATGTAGGTGGCATCGGTCAGGCTCAAGGCCTCACGGATGCGCTTCTCGCGCGCTTTCGGCGGGATGCGATAGGCCGCCGCGAAGAAGTCGAGGTACTCCCAGACGCTCATCTGGTCATAGACCCCGAAGATGTCCGGCAGAAAGCCGATCAGGCGTTTGATGGCGGCATGGTTGGCGGGGGTGACCTCGAGGCCGTTGATGAAGGCCCGGCCGCTGCTGGGGCGGACCAGCCCGCAGAGCAAGCGGATGGTCGTGGTCTTGCCGGCGCCGTTGGGCCCGATATAGCCGTAGATGGCGCCCTTGGGCACGTGCAGATTCAGGCCGATGATGCCGCGGCCACCACCAAAATCGCGGGTCAGATTTTCCGTCCGTATCATGCTCAGAACCTTCTGATCTGGTCCGCTTTCGGCAGCGTGCCGGCAAGCGTGACACGCAGGCGGTTCAAGCGCCAGCGGTTCGACCGGTCCGCATCCTGGGCTAGAGTCACAATCTGCTTCTGGGAGACGCGCAGGAGCAACCGCAGACGGCCGGAGGTCGGTTGCGCCAGGGCGGCCGTCGCCGGGCCCTCGAAGCGGTAGCGCCCGCCCTCTGCCGCGCTGGCCGGCAAGGCCGTCTGCCAGGCCGCCAACCCCGCGGCGTCGCTCTCACTCGAACTCAGAGCCGATGGCGTCGGCTGCAAGCGGACCTCCAGGGACAGATTGCCGCCCGTATTGGCAAAATCCACCTCCACGGTGACGGCGTCCGGGCGCAGGTCGGCGACGATGGTGGGCAGGACCACATCGAAAGCCTGTACGGTCTGGTTGGCGCGCAGCACCGCACTCTGCCAGGTGTCGTCCGCCAGCAGTGCCAGCCGCGGCGAGGTGCGCCGCGGTTCGAGGCGCACAAACTCCGGCGCCAGGGTGACCCGTCCGCCGCTGCATTCGAGGGCCACCGGCAGCAGGGTGACGCGATACCCCTCCTGCACGAAGCCGGTGACATCCAGCGGCAGGGCCGCGCTGCCAGCTTCACTCCACGGCTGCAAAACCACGACCGCCGGGCGCGGGAAGGCGCCTTCCACCAGGTAGCGCGCCAGGTCAGTCAGGAAGGGATCCGTGTCCAGCCAGCGCCCGCCCGCCTCCAAGCCGACCAAGCGCAGGCCCTCTCGCCGCAGCGGCAGCAGCCCCCCAGCCACAAGTAGAAAAGCCCGCGCGCTGGGGCTACCGAGGACAGCGGGCAAGACGCCCTCGCGTACCGTGGCGCCCGCTTCGCCCAAGCTGACCGTGGTGGCCGTGACCGGCAGCGGCGGCAGTTCGTACAACGCCACGAATTCACGCGGCTTCAGGGCCTGCACGGTAATGCCCGAAAGCCCCGCCAGATCGGCCTCGCGTTGCACGATCAGCGGCGCATCCAGCGGCTCGCGGCGTTTGCCGCGGGCGGGAGAGGGCAGCGGGCGCAGCGCCGTGGCGGCGTCCAGTGCGTGGATCGCGGGCCGCAGATCGCGCTTGGCAAACAGGCTGACGACGGCTTGCCCGCTCGAACGCTCGCCGCCGCTGGTGCATAGGTCCAGGATGGCCGCGCTGGCCGCGGGCCGCGCGGCGTTCTGCCGAAAGGCCCAGGCGAAGATGACGGCGGTCAGCGCTAACCCCAGCGTCGCGGCGACCAGCCACGAGAGGACATGCCGACGCCACGCCACCCCGGCGAGCAGCACCGCCAGCAGGCAAACGACATAGCCCAGCAGCAGCCGCCCCACCGCCTCGGCAGACGATATGCGGAAGCCGGTCAGATGCGCCAGAACCGTCGGCAGGATGAAGCTATTCTCCAGGTTACCCGTGGCAGACACGGGCTGCGCCTGCCCCAGAATGTGATTCCACAGCGGCGCCAACACCCCGCTCTCGACCAGGCGGCGGTGCAAGGCGTCCACCGCCACCACGCCGACCCGGCCCAGGCCGCAGCGGCGCCAGCGGATCAAGGGCTGCGTTTCCGAGCCCAGAGTCGTCAGCCCTTCGCCCCGCTCAGAGCTCTCCAGAAGCCCGAAGCCGTCGCGGTCCGCCAAGGGTCGCCGGGCCGAGCGCTGAGCGGCAGGCTGAGAATCCGCCCAGGCCGCCCCCCAGGCGTCCAGTTCGGGGAGCGTTTCCGTCAGCCGGACCCGCAGCGGCAGCACCGGCAGCAACGCCGCCCACGGCGTCGCGGCCGCGGCCAGAGCGCCTTCAGGGTGGACGAAGACGGCCGTGCCGCCGCGTTGCACATAGGCCGCCAAGGCGCCGAACTGGGCCGCTGAGATGTCCCGGTAGCTGGGGCTGCCAACCACCACCACCCGCGTCTGACCGTAGCCAAACCAGTGCTCGGGCAGGCTGCGCGCATTGGCGTTGATCAGTCCGACCGCATCCCGCAGCAGGCCCGGCTTGGTCAACTCCCCGGCGCCAGCGAACTCCGGAGCGTCGTTCACTACCATCAGGGTCGCCCGCGTCGGCTGGTCGGTGCTGTTGACCGGAATCTCCTCACGCTGCAAGCGCTCGGCGCCGAGAAAGACGCTGAGGACATAGGTGGCCGCGACATCCGCCACCACCAGCTCCCGGCCACGAAGCTGGGTCCGCGGTCCGAGGGTAACCAGCTTCTCGAACACCGCCCGGCCACGCTCGCCGGCGCGCAACGACAAGCGCAGCGTGACCGCCCGCGGGTCCGGGTTCTCGAGGTGGTACTGCAGACTGACCCACTCGCCGACCGGCAAGCGCGGCGAGGAAGCACAGCGCAAACTGGCGCCTTTGAGCTTGGGGGCGGCCTCGAGGACCGGCGCCACGGCGAACAGCCCGACGACCAGCGCCAGCGCCCCCAGCCTCCGGCTGAACCCGATGGATGGAATCATCGCCATCAGCCGCGTTCGAGCCGCAGAGTCTGACTGACACCGTCGCAGACTGCCGATGGCCCAAAGTACTGGATCGGACCCGGATAGACGTACTCGGTGCCCTCAGCCCAGGCCTGGCGCTTGGCTGCGAAGGTCGTGAACGGCTTGCCGTCCAGCTCCACCAGCGCCTTGCGGATCACTGGCTTCGCGGCGCCGTGCCGCCGTTCCAGATTCATCATCATGGTCAGCGGGATGCCGCCCGCTTCCCACTCGCGGGCCGGTGCGCACAGGTTCCGCACGCTGCTCAGGTATCCCGTCTTGCCCCCGCTGATGAGGGCCGCGGCCGTGTAGCCCAGGCTGTAGCAGTAGTCCGCGTCGAAGTTCGAGGGCGCCGCGCAGCGGCCCTCGTAGCCCAGGAAGTGAGCCTGCGAGCTGAACTTGCCCTTGTACTTCCCGGTCGTCTTCCACTCCCGCAGCGTATCGCCCACCAGGTCGATGAGCAGCTTCTCCGTCTCGATCTTCGACAC
>CAILKC010000211.1 GCA_903834675.1 uncultured Victivallales bacterium
AAAGCCTAACGAACATACGCCCCCCCCACGTTTCCTGCTGCTCCTCCTTGGGTGCCTGCGGCAGCGGCACAAAGTATGAGATCGGAAGACCAGACCTCGCCTTATGTTGCGCGCAACATAACCAGAGGCCTGGAAGACCTACCAGCGGTTTCGGGCCATCGAGAACGCGGTTAAGGTGTTGCAGAAGCGACTCAGTCAGCAGCTAATGCCTTTGGGGCAATGCCTTCTGTGGGAACGGCACCGGATGACGCACCGGATGACGGCACCGGATGAAGGTGTTGCCGTGGTCAATGACGTAGAACTCGCCCTGGACCGAGTTGACCACGATCTGATCCAGCGTCGGGTTGTAGTCCACCGAGTTGCAGTGCAGCCAGTCGCTCTTCAGGCGATGGCCGGAGCGGTTGATATTCAGCCGTCCCGGGCAGGTGCCAATGGAGGTGCCGGTGCCGACGGTGCCCACGTAGTTGGCCTTGGTGGCGTCATAGTCCTGAACCAGGTGGTCGAAGAAGCCCCATTCCCAGACGATGGTGCCGCTGGCATCGACCTCCACGAGCGTGTCCATCTGGCCGCCGGTGGATGGGGTGGTGGCGGGGTTGGCGCCGGCGGCGATCAGTTCGGCATAGGTGAAATCTTGGTTGGCGATGTAAAGCACGGTGTAGGCGTTCAGCTTCTGGTTCCAGACGCGGGTGAAATCGTGATGCGGATGATAGGTCGAGCGGGATTCGGTGTAGGCCCAGGTGGTGAGTCCGTCCCAGTTCACGATCTTGAAGCTGCCGAAGCCGCTCGGGTCATCGGTTGACGCGTCGAGGATGCTGCCGTCGTCCTGCAAGTGCGGGTTGTTGCCCACCGGCCACTGATGCACCACGCGGCCCAGCATGTCCAGCAGGTAGGACTTGCCGCCGACCCCGAAAAAGGTATAGCCGTCCTGCGCCCGGCTGGCGTCCCAGTACTGCAATTCGGTCGGCCGGGTCAGGGCGTCGTAGGCGAGCGCAGGCCAGGCCGCGACCAGCAGCCAGGCCAGGCCGAGGAAGCGGCCGACCTGTGTACGAAGGTGCTGGCGCGGATGCATCTGCGGACTCCTTTCCTGGGCTTGCGTGTTTCGGTCACCACTGGCTCTGAGGGCAGGTAACGCGGGGCCGCCGACGTTTTCTACAGCAGTCGGTCCCCCCGGCAGTTTCTTTTCGACCTGTGCAATAGGGATCTGCTACGCGGCCATGAGGGCGCAAGTCAGCTCCATAGGGCTTTGCTGGTATGAAAAGCGCAGAATGTCGAAAGACCTATGAGACTTGCAGCAACCTCGTATGACCCAAAGCGCTTCCCTTTCCGCCTTTCGTCTGCCGCGGCGGACGATGGGCGTTGGAGGGCGCCGCTGCGTCGGCGCCGCGGCGGCCACGCAGGGCCGCCCTCCAGGCGATCCGGCGCGTCCCGGCCGGATCGGAATGGGAACCGCGGCGGCAAGTCTCATTCCGGTAGGTCCGGCCGCAGCCGGGGACTGGGCTGAGCCGCCGCGGCGGACTGAACCCTTGTATGAGAGTTTCTGGGCGCAGGCTG
>CAILKC010000212.1 GCA_903834675.1 uncultured Victivallales bacterium
ATTCCAGACGACCAACTCGCGCTGCTCCTCGAGAACCTTCACGCCGCGCTCAGACACCCAGTCCACCAGGCCGGAGATCCGGCCCGAACAGGGCCCCGCCTCGCAGGCCGTGATGCCGCGCAGCACCTGAGTCGCATGGCCACGCTCCCGGTTCTCACTCCAGTTGTCGGTGCCGTTCACATCCCCCCAGGCCACCCAGAGGCTCTTGTGGTGCGGATGGTCCTGTTTCTCTCCGGGCACATCCGTTCGCAGCGGGTAGGCGCGCGTGACGGGGTCGCCATAGGGGCCGATGAGCGGATGCAGGTAAGGCCGGGACCACGCCCGCCCGTAGTGGAACGTCGTGAAGGCGGCCCCACCCACGAGGATGTCAATGTGCTCCGCCTGCTGAACCAGTTGCACCCCAGGCGCAGGCGCCGCCCTCGTCCCCTCGCCCAGGGTGTAGACGCAGGCCGTGCGCGCGGGCTGCGCCGACAACATCCACGTGATCCGCTGGCGTGTACCCTCGACGGCCACGACCTCAAACGGCACCGACCTGGAGGCGTCCGCCTCGGCGCAGAGCGCCAGGCAGCGCGGGTCTAACCCGCCCAAATCCGCCACCACCGATACCGGACAATGCACGCGCTCGTGTTCGCCAGACTGCACCGTGAAGCGAAGTGCCATGGCTAATCCCTCTCGTTTAGGGAACGATCCGTGACGTGGATGCCGAAAAAACGCGCTTGAGAAACTCCAGGCTGGAGCGCGCGATACGCTCGGCCCCAAAGGAGAAGTCGAAGACCTCGACCGAGGCGTAGTCGTCATAGCCAATCTCAGCCAACGCCTGGACCACCGGCGCGTAATCCGTGGCGCCCCAGCCGGGGCCGTTACGGTTGGCGTCGTTGACATGCACGTGGCCGACATAGCCTGCCGCCTCACGGATGATCGCATCCAGCGGCCGACCCTCATCGCACATCGCCTTGACATCAAGGTGAACCCGGAAGCGTGGGTGCCCGATCTCGTCGACCATCCGCAGACCCTCGCGAACCGTGTTCAGCAGATTCGTTTCAGCCCGGGCCAAAGGCTCGATGCAGAGGGTCACCCCGCGTTCCGCCGCCGCAGGCAGCAACCCCTGGAAAACCTCGCGGGCCCACTGCCACGCCTGCTCAGCCGAGACGCCAGGCCTGACCAGACGCTGCTTCGGGGAGCCCAGAACCAGCCGGTCCCCCCCCAGATCGGCACAGAGATGAACCAGAGCCTCGAGATAGTCTTGCGTGGCGCGCCGAATCCCGGCCTCCGGATCGGTCAGAAACAAGCCCGGTGGCTTCACCAGAAGCCAGTGCAAACCGATGATGCGGACCCCGCAGCGCTCCGCCAGCCCGCGCAGACGCTGCCGTTCAGCGACAGGTATCTGCCGGGCATCCTCCGCCAGAGTAAAGGGCGCGACCTCGACCCCCTCGTAGCCAACCTCCCGCGCCAGCCCGATGGCGTCATCGAGAGACCAGCCTTCACAGAACTCGTTGCACATGGCGAACTTCATGTGCTGACAACTCCCGCGGGCAGCGTGCCCGACACGGTTCAAGGCGGCGTCTCTGCCTGCCTCACAGGTGATAGGGCTGGTCCGGCAAGCCGAACTGCTCGGCCAGCCAGCGGTACGCCGTGCGCACCGCCGACGCCGGCGGCCGATGCCCGCTGGCGTGGTCAAGCAGCCCCAATGCCGTGGCCCGGCCATGGAGCGCGTAGGCAACCCGCGCGGCATTGATGTACGGCCAACTGGCGGGACCATCACACTCCCCCGCCAGCAGCAGAAACGCCGTCGGACACGCCGCCGCCAGCAACTCGTGATGCCGCGCCGGCAGGTCAGGCCGACTTACCTGCGCCCCCAAGTACCACGGATCCTGCCAGTTGGTGAAGGAAAACCCGATGCCGAAATCAGACGCAACAATAGCTTTGATCCGACCGTCCAAACAACCATTGTAGAAGGCCATCTTGCCCCCCAGCGAATGACCGACGATCACAACGCGCTCAGGATCAATCCCCGGTTGCGCCAGCAGGAAATCGGTGGCGATCCTCGTGTCGCGGATCAGTCGGCCCATCCCGGTCCAGCGGGGGTGCCGGCGTAGCAGGTCGCCGGCCGCCGCACGCCACCAATCGAAGGCCACTCCAGTGCCGGGGTCAGGCACCGTGTTGTAGGGAAAAGCCTGCCCGCACAGCACCACGTAGCCCTGCTGCACAAGGTGACGCCCGAAATGGATAGTCGGAGCGTCTTGCGGAGCCAGCGTGCCCAGATCGTAACCCATCATCAGGTCCGGGTTGTAGAAGGGCACCAGAGCCACCGGCGAACGCTCGTAAAGGGGTTTCAGCGGACGCCAGAGGGCAACCCGCTGCAGGGAGGAGCCGGAGGTCGGCAACAGGTACTCCTCGGCGACCCCCTCCGGCAGCGTGTACGTGCGCACCTGCCGCGCCTCCACCGGAATCTCTTCCGCTTCCGGTTCCCCGAGGATAAGCTGCCAGCGTCCCAAAATGTCTGCACGCACCCCGGGCCAGGCGGCAAGGGTCGGCGCCACGCCGGACGGAAACACCGGATTCAGGCCTTCGGCGGACACCGGGTCGGCGCCACGCGGTTGGCTGAGTTCCTCACTCACGGTCGACATGGCGACGCACCCTCCGGCCAGTGGCCGTCAGCGTGGCAGCGGCCGACTAAGCATGGCCACCAAGAGCTTGATTGCGTTGGCGAGGTCCGTGGCACTGACCGTCTCCGACGGCGAATGCACATACCGGCAGGGGATGGACAGACAACCGCTCGGAACGCCCTCCCGGCTCGTCTGCATGGCCCGCGCGTCGGTCGAGCCCCCAGGCAACACCTCAAGCTGGTAGGGAATGCCCTCGGCCTGGGCCGTATCCATCATCCACTCCTTGACCCACAAAGTGGCCAGCATGCCACCATCCTTCACCTTGATCGCCGGCCCGGCATCCAGGGAAATCGCCATACGAACCGCCGGCTCGGGGGTGTCTCCGCACAACGTGACATCCACCGCTAGCCCCACCTCGGGCGCGATGCCAAAGGCAGCCGTCGTGGCGCCGCGGGCGCCCACCTCCTCCTGCGCACTGAAAACAAAATAGCAGTCGTGTGGCGTCCGCGGCAGAGCCCGCAAGGTCTCGATCAGGACCGCACAGCCGACCCGGTCGTCCATCGCCTTGGCGGTCCAGTGGCCGCCTACCTCCACCATCGGCTGCAGGAAGCAGGCCGTGTCACCCAACTTGACCGGACAGCTAGCGCGGCCTGTAGCCCCAACGTCGAGGAACAGCTTGTCCATGCCCGGCACCTGCTCTCCGCCAGTCAGCTTCTCGTAACTGATGACGCCCACCGTGCCGTTGTCGAACAGGACACGACCGCCAACTTCCAGCAACGGACTGACTCCGCCAACCGGCTGCACTCGCACAAATCCCTTCTCGTCGATGTAGGACACCATCACCCCGATCTCATCCATGTGCGCCGCCAGCATGACCCGGCTGCCGCTGCCGTCTCCCCGTTTGAGCGCGATGAGGTTGCCCAAGGCATCGCTGCGGACCTCATCAACGAGGCCGGCAATCTCCTGCAGGATGAGCGCCCGGACCTTCTGCTCATGCCCGGAGGGGCCAAACGTCTCCACCAGTCTACGCAGGGTCTCTTTCATGGACTGCATCTCTCCAGAGCTCTGTCGGCTTCCGCCAGCACCTCGGGAGTCAGCCGTCGCAGAGACTGCTCCAGCAGATCCACCGTCTGACCCAGATCACGCTTGCTCAGCATGGCTGTCGGCGAATGAATATAGCGGCAGGCAACGCACACCGGCAGGCTTGGCACCCCGATCCGCGCCAGGTGAATCGCCCCCGCATCCGTCGCCCCCTTGCCCGGTTGCTTGATCTGGCAGGGCAGGCCCATCTCCTGCGCCGTCCGCAGGACATGCCGCACCAGCCGCGGGTCCGCCATCACCGAGCGGTCGGCCACACTGATCACCGGCCCCTTGCCCAGCTCCGTGGTCGGACTCTCATCGCGCTTCTTGGGACTGTCATCGCAGATCGTTCCCTCCAGCACAAAGGCCAGGTCCGGCGCTACCGCAAACGCCGCCACGCGGGCGCCGCGCATACCGATCTCTTCCATCGTCGTAAACACCGGGTGGAAGGCGAACGGGTACGGCCCGCGGCGCACCAACTCGATCAGCATGGCGCAGCCCGCCCGGTCATCAAAGGCCTTCCCCACAACCACGCCGCCCAGGTCCTGAAAGCGCGTGGCGAAGACCGCATACTCGCCTTTGCCCACGAGCTTCTCCGCCTCCGCCTTGCCGCTGGCCCCGATATCGATCACTAGTTGCTCGATGGGCATGGCCCGACTACGCTCGTCTGCCGTGGTCTTGTGGACCGGCTTCACGGCGATCACCCCGGGCAGGCGTTCCTTACCGACGATCACCCGCTTGGCGGGCAGAACCCGGGCATCGATGCCTCCAACCGTAACAAAACGCAAGAAGCCCGCCTCGTCGGCGTGCGTCACCATCAAACCGACCTCATCCATGTGGGCTGCCACCATGACCTTCAGCCCCTCAGACGTGCCCCGCTGCAGGGCCAGGACATTCCCCAGATGATCCACCCGGCAGCAGTCGACCCGGTCGCGGAGCTGCTCCAGCACCAGAGTGCGCACGTCCTGCTCACAGCCGGATGGCCCGAAGGCATTGGAGAGCGCTTCCAGGATCATTTCGCGCTCCCCTTGCCGTCGGGCGCCGTCCAGTTGAGACGGTCCATGAAATCTCCGCCCATCCCCGCGATGAACAGCGCCAGCAGCCGACCCGTGCGCTGCACATCGCGGACGCAGATCGTCTCGGCGGGAGTATGCATACTGCGCTCCGGTAACCCCAGCAAAGCCGTGGGAATACCCTCCCGCGTGATCTGCATGGCGTTGGCGTCGGTCCCGGTACCGCCCGGAGCCACAGCCGTCTGTACCGGAATCTCGTACAGGTCCGCCACCGCCTTCAACTCACGCCACAGCGCCGGATGGATGTTCGGCCCAATCACCAGCGCTGGACCTTTGTCTAGTTCGATCGCCTCGGGACCATCGAAACCCGGTTGCCGCGCAAAACCGACGTCGATGGCAATCCCGACGTCGGGGGCGATCCCAAACGTGCTGGTGCAGGCGCCACGCAATCCCACTTCTTCCTGCACGGTGGCCACTGCGTACACGTCCCAGGCGTGCGACATCTGCCGCAGCAGGTCCAGGCAGACGACCATGGCCCCAAGCGCGGCCCGGTCATCTAACGCCTTGCCGACCAGCCGGCCGTTCTTCAGTTCGGTACACGTGGCCCGCAGCGTCACCGTGTCCCCAACCCGTACCAGCGTCTTCAGTTCCTCCGCGGCCAAGCCGACGTCAATGAACAAATCCTCCATCGCCGTCGGCCGACCCGCTTCCGCCGCATCCAGCACATGCGGGGGACGACTGCCAATCACCCCCGGTAACGCCCGCCGACCATGAACCAGCACCTCCTGGCTGGGCAGCGTGCGCACATCGAAGCCACCCACCTCGGTGAAGCGCAGGAAGGCGCCCTCCACCAGCGTCACCATCAGGCCAATCTCGTCCATGTGCCCCGCCAGCATGAGGCGCCGACGCGGCTCCGGACCACTGCCGCGCTTGAACGCAATCAGGTTGCCCATGGCATCGGCCCGCACCTCGTCGGCAAGCGCCGTAAACCGCTCCCGCACAACCCCGGCAACCCCGACCTCGTAGCCGGAAATGCCACTGGCCTCCGAGAGTGTCTTAAGAAACGGAATCACATCCACCAGACGCA
>CAILKC010000213.1 GCA_903834675.1 uncultured Victivallales bacterium
CATTTACCTGCCTCACCGGGTACAGTTCGGCGCCCATTCTCGCACGGGCACGGCTGGTGCAGCATGGGATTAGACCTGACCCACAAGAAACCCGGAAGCGCCGAAAAATAGGATGATACCATTGCCACACCAAACCTGGCCACCCGGCCAGGAAGGAGGGTATCATCCCAGAAGCTATTCTACCCCTTGTTCCCGGGGGTGCCACTGAAGTCAGCGATCGGGTGAGCGTACACCGCGGGGATGATTGCTGGACCTACTTCATGGGCGTCCATCCGATCGGCCGGCACCCGCCGGGCAACCGGCGGATGTTCCAGGTGCTGACCTCGCAGTTGATCGACGCGGAGGCCAGTACCCAGGCAGAGGTAATCCGTGCCTTCGGCGTGCCGAAGGCGAGTGTGGCCCGAGCCGTGCGCCGGTACCGCGAGGGCGGAATCGCCGCGTTCTTCGGGCCCCGTCGCGGTCGCCGTGGGGGAACGGTGCTGACCCCCGATGTACTGGATGAGGCACAGCGGCTGCTGAACGATGGCTGCGAGGCGGCAGGGGTGGCCGAGGAACTGGGCGTAAAGCCGAACACACTCGGCAAGGCCCTCCGGGACGGACGGCTGCGTGAGGCCCCGCCCTGCCTGCTGGCCGACAAGTCGTCGCGCAGCGTGCGGGACGCCGCCGCGGCCGAGGGTCTGGGCACGGCCTGCACGCGCGTCGGCGAGCGGGTCCTGGCCGCCATGGGCAAACTGCATGGGCGCCGACCCGCTTCGAGCCCTGCCTGGATGTTCCGTACTGCGGGGTTCTGTGCGCCCTGCCGGCGCTGGTGGCCAACGGGCTGCTCTCCGGCATCGACGGGCAGCTGAACCGCCTGAAGGGCTACTACACCGCGGTGCAGGTGCTGATCCTGATGGGGTTCATGGCGCTGTGCCGCATCCGTACGGCCGAGGAACTGCGGGGCGAGGCGCCAGGGGAGTTCGGCAAGGTGGTTGGCCTGGACCGGATTCCGGAGGTGCGCTGCCTGCGGCGCAAGTTCACCGAACTGGCGGGCGACGATGCCGCCGCCCGCTGGGCTGCCGACCTGAGTCGGCAGTGGATGGAGGCGGCGCCGGAGACGGTTGGCAGCCTTTACGTCGATGGCCACGTGCGCGTCTACCACGGTTCGCAGACCGCACCTCCCCGACGCTACGTGTCTCGCCAGCGCCTTTGCCTGCGGGGGATCACCGACTACTGGGTCAACGACGCCCTGGGGCTGCCGTTCTTCGTGGTCGAGAAGACCGTTGACGCCGGTCTGCTGGAGGCGCTGGGCAGCGACATCGTCCCGCGCCTGCTGCGGGAGGTGCCCGGCCAGCCGTCCGAACCGCAGCTCAAGGACGATCCCTGCCTGTGCCGCTTCGTGCTGGTCTTCGACCGGGAGGGCTACAGCCCGGCGTTCTTCCGCCTGATGTGGGGGCAGCACCGCATCGCCTGCATCACCTACCACAAGCACCCCCGCGGCGAGTGGCCGGCGGAATGGTTCCGGCCCTACACCTTCACCATGCCCGGCGGCGAGACGGTCACCATGCCGCTGGCCGAGATGGGCAGCCTGGTCGGATCGGGCCAGGACACGATGTGGATGCGCGAAGCGCGCAAGCTCACCGACAGTGGCCACCAAGTCAGCCTGATCAGCACCGCCTTCGGCCTGCCTCTCTCCGAGCTGGCCGCCCGCCTGTTCACCCGATGGTGTCAGGAAAACTACCTCATATACATGCTGCAACACTTTGCCCTGGACTTGCTTGGCGAGTATGGACTGGCTCCTCTCCCTGATACCGAACGGGTGGTCAACCCCGCCTGGCGCGAGCTGGCCAAACGCCGCAACGCCGCGACCGCAAAACTCAACCACCGCCGCGCCAAGTTCGCCGCCCTGGACTTGCACCCCGAACCGCAGACCGAGGCCCGTCGCTTCGACGCCTGGCTGCGGCGCAAGGCCGCACTGCTCGAGGAAATCCAGCAGTTCGAGAAGCAGACCGAGGAGCTCGGCGCGCAGCTGCGCGCCATCGACCACCACATCCGCTGGGACCAGCTTCCCGAGGAACAGAAGTTCCAGCGCCTCTCACCCACCCGCAGGCAACTGCTCGACGCCGTGCGCATGATCGCCTACCGCGCCGAGACCGCCATGGTGCCGATGCTCCTCGATCCCAACACCGATCCGCCGGCCGCCAGGGCCATCCTCCATGATCTCTTCCGAACTGCCGCCGACATCCTCCCCGAGCCCGGCCGGCAGATCCTCCGCGTACGCATTCACCGATCATCCCGCCCGGCGACCGACAGACGACTGCGGCATCTGTTCGAGCAACTCAACGAGGCAGAAATGACCTACCCGGGAACAGACCTGCGCCTGGTCTACGAACTCGTCGGGGAGCCGGTCGCACAGACGGAAAATGGTATCAGTTCAGCGTCCCCCAGGTAAGGATGCCTGAGCCTGCGGAGTTGACTTCAGAAGGAAACCATTTAAGGCAAAGGAAAGGCTGAGCGCCGCTGCGCTCCGGAAGACCCCCCATTCCGGCCCGTTCCGCGACCCCCATGGTGAACACCCCCCAGAAACCACCCGGAGAGCCTTCGGGAGGACTCAAGTGTCCACCATGGATCGGAATCGCTGTCCACTTTCAGCGGAATCCGCACAGGCCGTAGGCACTGAAGAGCGGCACCATGCACCCCATCTGGGCGATGGCGCGAGTGACGGCACGAGGCTCGCGCCCGAGGCGCGGCGCTCCGGCGGCCCCGGCGGAAGACCGGATGACAACGCACCTGGCCACGGCGCCGGCGTTATCGGCCAACGTGGTGGCGATTTCGGACCGGTAGGCGAACGAATCCAGACCTCTGGTCATGTTTCGCACAACATAGCCAGAGGCCTGGACTCATCCGACAGGGCTTCAACAAAGCGACAGCGACAGAACTTCGCGGGTTCGGCGATGCTACCGCAATGCACAAGCAAAAAAAAGGCGGCACAGTTAGCACTGTACCGCCTTTTGGGTAAGAGAAAGGACTGGCAACGAGCTACTTTCCCGCACTCTTGTATGCAGTATCATCGCCGCGGAGGCCCTTCACCGTCGTGTTCGAGATGGGAACGGGTGTTAC
>CAILKC010000214.1 GCA_903834675.1 uncultured Victivallales bacterium
AGGGCAGCGCCCTGGGTACCGGGCATACCCCAGATTCTCAGCCCCAAAGGGGCGCCATAGCTGGCCGCGCGGTGCCCGTGGACTGTCGGTATGCCGCCCCTGCAGGGCTCAATCTCGTTTGGGATTCCATTCCCAGGGCGCTGCCCTGGGCTGAGGAATGGCCGCGCTTTCAGCGCTCCGCGCCGTCTGGCATTCGCGACACGTCCCGCCGACAGTCTCCCCCAAGAGTAAAGGGACCCGTTCTGCTCGCCGGACGCGGAGACGATCGAAACAAAAACCCCTACGGAACTGACCTGCGCCCGAGCTGCGGTTGACAATGCGCCGCCAGCCATCACACTACTGACCGCAGCAAACCGAACCTCATACCGGGACAGGCTTTCCGCCCCCCTTATCGAAGGAAGACGAATCATGCGTTCGTGGACGTGGGTACGCTATCCGGTGACAGGCGGTCTCGGCCTCCTCCTCAGTCTCGCCGCCGCGGCCCAGAATCTCTTCCCTGATCCTGGTTTCGAGGCGACCGGCTCGACCGTCGACGCGGCCCATGGCGGCGCTCGCTGCGGTGTGCTCAAAGCCGGGGCGCGCAAACACTGGATCGCCCTGGGGGGCGACCTCGCGGTTGAACCCTTCGCGACCTACAAGGCGACGGCCTACGTGAAGGGCGCCATGACCAGCGGCACGGGCTATGCCCTCTACTCCTATTCCTGGAACTCCTACGGCTGGGCTTTCTCGAGCAGTGTCGAGCTCAAGCCGACGGAGACCTGGCAGCCGGTCACCGCTACCTTCGTCGTGCCGGCGGCCAAGGTCACCTTCCACCCCCTGGCCATGCTCGAGGCCGCGGACTCGAGCCTCTATGTCGACGACCTGGTCCTGGAACGGGTCAAGAGCGCCGCGGACACCATGGCGCCCCTGCTGGCCCTGCCGAACCCCAGCACCGAACAGCGCCAACTGCTGGCGCGCTATCACCTCTCCAGGAACGACGAGGCCGCCGCGCTCAAGCTCATGGACGGCGCCGATATCGCCGTCAAGGCCGACCTCGCCTGCCTGCTGGCCCAACGCGCCAAGGACCCGCAGGAACGCCTGCGCTGGCTTACCGCCATGATCCGCTGGGAATGCCGGCGCTGGCCGGATGCCCCCAAACGTCTCAAGGAGCTGACCCTGAATCTGCCTGCCGCCGACACCCTGAAGGCCTGCCTGGACGCCCTGCAGCAAAGCGGCGGCTCGGAATGGGCCGCCAAGGCCGCCGCCGACCTGCTGGCCGACTCCGCCGCCCTCGCGGTGCCCACGGGCGGCTCCCTGGCCGCGGCGGCGGCCAGCCTGGACGAGCGCCGCGCCGCGGTCAAGGCCGCCAGCGCGGCTCTCCCTGCCAACAGTCCGGCCGAGGCCGCCATGGCCAGCCTCAACAAGCAGCTCGATGCCGCCGCCGCCAGCCTGGCGGCGCGCCGCGCCACCCTGGGCACCTGCCGCATCGTCATCGGCGGCCAGGCCGTCACCCCGGAAACCCACGCCATCGTCATCCCCGACCTCCCGACCCCGTCCGAACGCCGGGCGGCCGCCGAACTATCGCTGTACTGGGAACAGTTGACCGGCAGCACCTTGCCCATCCTCGCCGACGCCGAGGTCAACGCCCGCACCCCCATCCTGCTGGGCCGCAGTGCCTTGTTCGCCAAGTACGGGGTCACGGTAGACGCCAAGCGCCTCGGCCTCGAGGGCATTCACCTCGAGACCTCCGGACCGGTCCTGGTCCTCGCCGGGGGGCAGCGTGGCGTGCTCTACGCGGTCTATACCTTCCTCGAAGACGCCCTCGGCTGCCGCTGGTTCACCGCCGACTGCAGCACCGTGCCGCGGCAGGGCACCTTCACGATCGACGGCCTCAAACGCATCCACGTGCCGCCCCTGGAGTACCGCGCCACGGACTACCCCAATTCCCGTGACGCCGACTGGGCCGTGCGCAACCGCATGAACGGCACCCAGACCCGGATCGACGCGGCACGCGGCGGCAAGATCGACTACCGGGGCTTCGTTCACACCTTCAACGCCCTGGTGCCCCCCGAGACCTACTTCGCGACCCACCCGGAGTACTACTCGGAGATCAAGGGCGCGCGCCTCGGCCCGGAGCGCACGCAGCTCTGCCTGACCAACCCGGAGGTGCTCCGTATCGCCACCGAAACCGTGCGTCGTTGGATCACCGAGTCGCCCGAGGCCACCATCTTCAGCGTCTCGCAGAACGATTGGCACAACTACTGCCAGTGCGCCACCTGCGCGGCCCTGGCGGAGAAGGAGGGCAGTCAGGCCGGACCGCTGCTGCACTTCGTCAAC
>CAILKC010000215.1 GCA_903834675.1 uncultured Victivallales bacterium
ACTCTCGCCAGGCTCCGCAGTCCGAGCACGGGCATCTCCAGGCCCAGCCGAGCACGCTTGCGTCAAGCCGACGCCCCCCTCAAGATCGCTCTCTTCATCCTGGGGGCGGTCGCCTGATCCAACCGATTATTGTGGCCATAGCGCGCGCCTGTTCCTCCGCGAACAGGTCTGCCAGGCGACGGCTGGCTGCCGCCTGGTCGACCAACTCGCGGGAGCGCGCTGTGGCCCGCTCGTAGAGCTGACGGGCGAGGGACACGTCACCGCGCGGGTCCGAGGTGCCTGCGGATTGCAGGTGCGACAGGGCGACGCTCTGACTCGTCTGGTTCTCACCGATCTGGCAGCGTATTCCCCCCAGGCTGCGCTCAAGGCGAGCGGCGTCCGCCTGCAGGCGGTCCGGCTGCAGTGCCGCCAGCTGGCGGTCAAAGTCGGCGATGCCCTTCTGCGCCGCGTCAAGCCGGGCGGCTGAGTCCGTGACCTTGGCCTGCAGGGCGTCGTCATCGCCATAGGCCCCGATGAGGCCTTCGAGTTCCCCTTGCGCCCGGCCCAGGTCGGAACGCGCCGCAGCCATGCCGTCCTGGGCTGTACGAGCAGCCTGTTCGAGCTCCGTGGCGATGGCGTCGCTGGTAGTGAGCTCCCGCTCCGCGGCGGCGGCCGTGCGCCGCGCCTCGGCGAGCGCGCTATGGGCGATCTGCAGCGCTGCTCTGGCTGCCTCGAGGTCCGCAGCCCGGGTGAACTCAGGGATATCCCTGGCGCAAAGCTCCAGACGTGCACGCGCCCCTTCGACATTCCGGGCGGCCTCGGTGTGCCTTTCCCTGAGTCGCTCAGGCTCGAGCGCCTCGAGCGCCCTCACGGTGGCGGCGCGATTTCCCGTGATGCCATCGACCTGCGCGAGCGCAGCTTCGGCCGCCTCCAGGCTTTCCATCCCGGAGTTTTGCAGCGCGGTCCTGAGCGCAGCCTGGGCCTGGGCCGCGTTGCGCCTGGCCTCGGCGAGCGTCTGGCCGCCGCCGGGCGTAAGCCGGAAGACGGCCAGGTCGCCGACCTTGACCTCTATGCGGTCGGTGATCGTGGTGGTGCTGCCGGACGCGACCTCGATACCACCTACCGAGACCGGCACGCCAGCGCGCAACAACTCGACTTGGGCAGACATCGCCTGCAGCGCGGCGGCGGCCGTGGTGTCCGCGTCCCTCAGCCGGTGAAGTCCGTTGACGTCCTTCTTCGAGATTCGGGGGACGCGCGCCAGTTCGTCGTCGAAGCGGCGCGCCTCGGCCTCCAGATCCGCAACCCGACGCAGTGCGGTGGCCAGCTCGGCCAGGTTCCGCTGTTTCTCCAGCAACTCGGCCTGGGCTGCGCCGGCATCGCTCAGTGCCTGCGCCTGCGCCAGCGCCTTCCTGGCGGGCTCCACCGCCGCCCGGAGTCGGTTCGCCTCAGCGCGGGCGTCCTGCGCCGCCCGTTGCCGATTGTCGGCCTCGCTGTCCTTCTCCGCGATGCTCTGCGTCAGCCGCACGAGCTTCTTCCGGGCGCTGGCGATGGAGGCGACCGCCCCATGCAGCCGTTCAGACTCGTCCGCTTCCCTCTGCCAACACCTTTCGGCCTCCTGGCGCTGCTCGTTCAGCACCCGCGCCTGCTCCCGGCGAGACTGGACCTGCCTGAGCTCGCTGTCGAGTTGCTCGACCTGTGGCGTCGCCTCCCGCAGGAACGTCTCGGCCTGCTGGTAGACGGTGACGTAGCCCTCGATGGTGGCGAGCGTTGCCGCCGCCTGGTCGAGTACGCCCTTGGCCTGGAGCATCGCCTCCTGCGCCGCTGCCACCGCGGACCCTGCCCGGTAACCGCGAGTGCGCACGAAGGCCTCGTCCACCGCTGTCCTGAATCGCGCCAGCAGGCGACTGTCAAGCGCAGAGCTAACCACAGCGCCGCCGCCCAGCTCCTGCAGGCAGCGTACCAGTTCCGCATTCTGCTCACGGGCAGTCTCGCCGGGGGCGCTACCGCTCTTACCCTGCCACGCCCACAGGTGTGCCCAGCGCAGCTCGAGCTTGCTGTCCACACCGCCGCCCTGGATCGTCTCGCCGGAGCACAAGAGCTTCGCCAAGAGTTCTTCGGCCTCTGCGTCGCGTCGCGCCGGTTCTCCTGCCACTTCGAGGATGGTGCCCTTGGTGAACTGCTTGGTCAGCGTGCAGGTCTTCCCCTTCTGCTCAAATGCCACAATGACCTCGGGCGTGCCCGGCGAAGTCGTGGACCTCATGCGTTCATGGGCCGCGGTAGTGCCCCTGGCTCTCAGGAACAGGGTCCGGTGGATGGCCTCAACGAGGGTGGACTTGCCGGACTCGTTCGGCCCTGTGATCAGGTTGAGACCGGGGGCAAACGTGACCCGGGTATCGCGGTGGACGCGGTAGTTGCGAACAGCGGCAGAGATCAGTTTCATGCGTGTAGTTCTCCCCGTGAGCGGTTACTGCACGTTGGCGCCGGTGTCGGCACTCGCGGCCGCATAGAGCTGGCGCAGTGCCAGGAGCGCAACGGCGCGCGTCGGTTCGTCGCCGGACTGGCTTTCCTCGGCCAGGCGCCGGGCAACGCTCGCCACCAGTGGATTGTCCGGATCGTTCTGGAGGCGAGCCAACTCCTCGTCCGAAGGCACGAAGCGTATCTCGCCCTCGATGCGAAGGCGGAGAAGACGCGCACGAAGACTCTCGATATAGGCCTCATACCTTCCAGACTGCGTGAAGCTGAGGGTGCCGCCGAGGCCGAGGTTCAGCAGGTCTTCTCCGGCGCGTCCGTCCAGCAGACGGTCACACTCGCTCGTAAACTGCTCGAGGCTGGCATCGCTGCCAAAGGAAAACGCCCATTCGTGCCAACCCAGCCGGGACGTGCGATGCGACGCGACGTTGGGCCCGGCTTGACGACTCGTGATCTCCACCAGGAGGGCATTGCCCGGATCGTTCAGGCCGCCCTTGGCAAAGCGGTCCTGTTCGGGCGTGCCGGCGTACCAGGCGTTCGCGGCGACCTGCTTCGTGCCATGCCAGTCCCCCAGGGCGACATAGTCGATCTCGGCGGCCGGCAGCCGCGACAGGTCGAGTTGGTTCGTCGGGACGGCAATGTCATCCGCGTCGGCGGAGCTTGAAAACCCCTGCACGCTGCCGTGGGCGAGCACGATGCGCGGCAGGTCCGCAGGCAGCCCGCTGTACGCGGCAGAATCCCGCAGCCAGAGGGTCGGATCGCCGGCCTGGTGGCGCCGGGCCATCGGGCAGGGCAGGATGACCGCCAACCTCTCCACCGTGACGGGTGCGGAGTCGATGATCAGGTGAAGGTTGGGGGCGAGTCTCGCCTGTTCCTCACGCAGGAAACCCTGCTCCCAGATGCTCCCCACGCCGCCGTGGTCATGGTTCCCGGGGATGGCGTAGACCGGGACCGGAATGGCGCCGATCGCGGCGAAAGCGTCGGCCACGGTCGTCCGACTGGGACTGGGAGTGTCGAAGATGTCGCCAGCCACTACCACGAACGCGGCCTGGGTCTCCCGCACCAGCGCGCCGAGGCGCCGGATAGCGGCGATCCGTTCCTGTTGCAGACGGATCCGTTTCTCCGGGTCCTCGACTTGCCCGAACGGCTTGCCGACGTGCCAGTCGGCGGTGTGGATGAAACGCATCACGGTTCTCCTGGTTCACAGTCCGGCGTACATGGTCCTCAAGCTACGGCAGCTCCCCGGCCAAAACATGTCCGTGGTCAATACACTTATCTTAATTCGTAGTCCGGTAACGCCGTGGCTCTGGGCGGGATGAACGCATCCCGTCGATTCCCACAGCCGTTGCGTTGCTCTGTTGTGCCTGCAACCCTCACGGACCGGTCGGTCCGCTAGGGCTCGCCGCCACAGCCGCCGCCACTTGCCATACGCCGCCGGAACGGATGTAACCGCTCCCTGAGCCAGCGGGGGGATCAGGCCACAGGACCCGCCTCGTGATTGGCTGCCAGCGTCGCCGCAAGCAGGCGGATCCGCTCGCGCAGCTCCGCAGGGGCCATGACGGACACCGCCCCCATGGACGACATGACCCATTGCTCGAAGAGCGGCGCCGGCACGGAAGGGAAGCGAAGCTCCAGCGAGCCGTCGGGCCGGTCCGTGATGGACTGGCCCGGGAACCAGACCCGTTCACGGAAGTACATCGCCCGTTCCCGTGCACACACGACGCAGACGTTGCTCACGAAGTCACAGTCAAACACGCGTCCGCGTCGGACTTCATCCACCACGGCAACCGAACGCATGAAGTGATCGGTCAGCAAGTCGGCCTTCTGGACCCGGTGCAGGGCGAACGAGCGCATGCTGCCGCGCAGATGGCAGTAGGCGCGAGCATACCAGGCTCCTGCCGAGAGAAAGAGCGCGTGGATGTCGATGTCCCTGACGCTGGCCGCCTCGTCCGATCCGCGCACATAGCGCACCCGTAACCGGCGCGCCTCCTTCCAGGCTCGCAGCACTGCCTGCGCGGTGTCCGGCGCCATGGGCACGGTGCCGCCGGTGGCGATCACCAACGATTCCAGGACGTTCAGGGTGAGGTCGCCCGGTTCACCGGCGGCCAGTTCGATGGTCTTGACCTCGTCCATCGTCTGCTGAATTGGCGGCGGCAGGAAGGGTTCGCTGACGCGGTTGCTGAAGAGCGCCGCAAATAACTCGTCCTCGGCCAGGCTCAGGGAGGGCAGCGACCAGCTCTTGTCCAGCAGGACATAGCCTTTGACCTCGGGGTCGTATTCCATCGGCGGATGGAACTTCTTGCGCAGGTAAGTGATGTCTCGTTGGACGGTCTTGGAGGATACCGCCAAGGGAGCCTTGTCGTCCCACTCGCTGGCCTTCAGATCCTGCGTGAAGCTCTCGCAGTTGGGGGTCTGGTCCCGTTTCATCTGCTCGACGAACAGCACCAGTCGGCGCAAGCGCTTGTCTTCCACAGTGCCGGCCTCCCTGTGTACCGCCCAGACTCCCGGTTACCCCTGACTCCCCTCCGCTGGGGGCGCCCACCTTCGTCAGGCGGCGGCGCGGTGGGCGGCGTCATCGGCAGAGGGGTCCGCTGCTTCCTTCCCAGGCAAATCAGCGTAGCACGCCAATACGGTTTGTCAAGTCGAACACGTTCATTGTCAGCATATTAGATCACATACGCATGGCCGCCGATGGGCCTTGAGTGTGGGATGGTTGACGTTCGACCGTGGTGTCCGGCGGTTCATGCCCGCGAGGGAGCTCGGCATCCTGGGGCCCCGGGAAGCCTGATGGCGGTCTGCGCGACCGCCTTGGCGCCGCCGGCGCTGAACAGGTCGATGAACCTGGCATAGTCCATGGCGATGACGGCGGGCACGCCGAGGTCCACGATGGTGAGCCCCAGGTGCGGGCCGGCCTTGTCCACCAGAAAGCTGGCGATGGCGTCGAGCGGTGCCCGCCAACCGCGTCTCGAGATGAACTCAAAGGTGACGCTCCCCCCGTGACCCCGAACCCGCATGACGGGTGCGCAACCCATGAGAAAACGCAGGAACTCGTCCCGGTCCGTGGCCGGATCGAACCGGGCGAACTCCCCCACGGCTTCCGGCGGTATGCCCAGGCGCGCCGCATGGCCTGGTCGACGCACCCACCGTTGATGCTCGTCGATGAGTTCCACCTGGCCAACCCGGTAGTTGATCCAGTATCCTTCACGCATGCTCATGGTCCTCTGGCGCAGAGCCGACTAAGGAAGATCTCGCCCGGAATTCCCAGTGGTCAATCGCCCGTTGCGACTCTCAGGCGAGCAGAAGTCCGTGCGCGACAAAGGGCGCAAAATCGGCGCGGTTACCGGTGGCCAGGGCGGCGCCGACAGCGCTGGCGGTTCCGGCGATCATGGCGTCCACACGCAGGTGGCGCTTTCGTCCTACGGCATTGAAAAGCCGGGCAGCCTCTCTGGCCTGCGGTTCATCAAAGACGACAATCTCGGTGAGGAAGGCCCGGATGGTGGAAATCTGAGCCGGAGTCACGGGCCCGCAGAGGAACTCGAACCACGCCGGCATAGGCGTGATGAGTGACTCGCCAGCCTGTGCCCATGCAATCAACTCGCCGGCCTCAGGCGTGCCTGCGGTGACGCCCTTGATGAGGTAATTGGTGTCGAGGCAGATCATTGGCCACGCCAGCGCTTGCGGTCTTCGCGGACCTCGGCCAGATAGGCCTCCGCCTTGGCAGGATCCAGCCCTCGACCAGAGGCGTGAAGCTCTTTGAGCATGGCGATCGGGTCAGGCTTGGCGGGGGCGGTTGCCGATTCCGCCTGCGCTACGGCCCGACGGACGACTTCCGCCTGGGATACCTGCCAGATGGAGGCCAGGCGTCTGAGACGACTGGCGGTCGCGCCATCGAGAGCAAAGGTCGTCCGATGCGTCATCGTCTTCATGCCATAAGTCATACCATCACTTTCCTGGGGTATCAAGGCAGATGGTGCCGTTTTTCCTCGGAAAAGCGCCTTTTCTTCGAAAAAGGGTCGGCGAAAACCGCACTCTTGTCGATGATACATAGTGGCAGGATCTTCTGTAGGACCGCACCGACATTAAGGAAGAAGGAGCGACCATGACCCGAACCCCGAAGGCCAAGCCCTTTGCCAGCAACCTGGAGTACCTCGCAGCCACGCTGGATTACCTCCAGACCCTGGCGCGAAAGCAGGTCGCCGGCCGGCAACTCGAGACCGAGCGCAGCGGCATGCGAGCGTCCCGGTACGAACAGACGGAACGCGAGGAGCTGCTGGGCAGCGCTGCCAGCAACAGCGCTGGCCTGCAACACCTGCTGCGCCGACTCGACACCGGACTCCGGCACAAGCATGACACCCTGAACCGGCGCACGCAGGTCACGCTGGCGGCGGGGACGCCGGAGCTGCCCCTGGAGAACCTCGCCCGGGACTACAGCCTGAGCGAGTTTGAGAAGCTGGTGCTGGTCATCATCCTGGGGCCAGACCTGGACAGCAACTTCAGCCGCGTCATGGAGGCGCTCTCGCGCAGTCACAGCGTCGAGATGCGCACCGTCCTCGATATCCTCTGCGCTGGGGTCGAGGAGAAGATCCAGGCCCGCCGGTACTTCATCCACTCCGGGAAGCTTCTCAGCCACGGGCTCCTGAACCTGGCCCACAACCACGAGCCCGACAGCGAGAGCGAGTTCATGCGCATGGACCTGGAGCTGCCGCGCCGGGTCAGCAGCCTGATCCTGGGCAAGTACGACATTGACGACCAGGTGGTCTGCTTCTCCGCGGTGGTTGACCCGGAAGTCGATCTGGATCAGGTCGTCCTGCCGCCGGGGAAGCGCCAGGAGGTCCTTGACCTTCTCATGCACCGGGACGACTACCTGGGCTGCCGGAAGGAATGGGGTTTCGATGACATCCTGAGCTACGGCAAGGGCACGATCCTGCTCTTCTCCGGCCCGTCCGGGACCGGCAAGACCATGCTCGCCCACGCCCTGGCCAAGGCGACGACGCACCGGCTGATGCTGGTGGACTACCGGAAGATCAGAGAGTACGGCCGCCACTCGTTCGACGAGAACCTCAACCGCATCTTTCACGAAGCGCGACTCCAGCACGCTATTATCCTCTTTGACGAGGCGGACGAGATGTTCGACGACCGCTGCGGGAATGGCATCATGCCCACGATCCTGCGGGAGTTCGAGAAACTCGATGGCATCGCCATCCTGGCGACCAACCGTCGGCAGGTCCTGGACGAGGCGCTCGACCGCCGCATCCTCTACCGGCTCGAGTTCGAGGTGCCCCCCGCCGAGCTGCGCGAGGAGATCTGGCGTCGGCACCTGCCACCCCAGGCACCCCTGGCAGCGGACATTGACTTGCGCGCCCTGGCCGAGGACTTCGACTTCACCGGCGGCTACATCAAGAACGCCGTGCTGAGCCGCTCCGCCTCCTCGGCAAGCAACAGCATGCCCAGAAGCTTCTCGAGTTCGCCCTCCTCGTCGAATGGACACCCCGGCAGCAGGACCCCGACAGCAGGACCGCTGCCGTCCGGCGCTATCTGCTCCTCGATACACGGGCCCACTCTGCAGTAGGACCTGTTCCACACATACGCGCCCTGCTCGAACTCGACTGCCCCTGCCTGCCCCCCACCTGCCAACCTCACCCTCACGATGACTGAATCGGGCGACGAACCGGGGTCCCTGAACTCGATGGACGACGGGAATGCGTTCTCGTAGGCCGCAGTCCGCGCGCCCCCCGGCGGGATCACGATCTGCAGGTAGATGCGGAGCGCGTCTCTCTCGTCCTTGCGCCAGCACCAGAGATTCCAGTTTACCATTTCCCACGGATCGTCACCAACGGTCCAGCGCTCGACCTTGGCGCCGCGCGCCACCGATTCCTTGTGAACCCGGTACTCGCCCTGAGCGCTCGGCGGCGTGGCGCCCTGCCACCAGAGGAAGTCTCCGGTGAGCTGAATCGTGCGCCCGCTGTCGTCAGATGGCGTCAGAAGGGAGGGACCACGGACCATGGTTGGCCTCGCAGCAACTCGGCTTTGGTAGTCTCGCAGTTCTCAGGCGTCAGTCTCGCCACAAGCTCACGGACCCACGGCGGTAGGGGTTCTCGTTCTGCCTCGGCCTCCGCTGGCTTGCCGCCGCTCGCGGCTGGCCGTGGGCAGCAACGTACTCACCGGGGGGATGGATGTCCACGTTACATCCTGGGTGGGACCAACGGAGTCGCAAGGTTGGTGTGCGGGTCTGGAGAAATGGCCACGCCGAGATGGGACGTAGCGCGAGACGTGCCGCCAATCGCGGAGGTAGGTGCGTAGCCACCGCCCTACTGGGCCATGATCAGCATGACCATCAAGCGGCTTCAACCACAGGGACAGCGTCCCGGCGGAACCGTCTTGCTTGGCTGGACTGACGCCGAGTGCGTTTCTTCTGATCGACAGTGCAGATGGGACACCGGATCTCGGACTGCGGCGGGTGCCCATGACCATCTGTGGTCAGGCTCGGGAATCTGCTAACACTTTTGCTAACACTTTCCCACATTTTTGCTAACACTTAAGGGGTCAGAGGGGATGGCACAGAAGAGGACAGTTCGAGGCAGTTTGAAGCTGAATCGGGGGGAAAAGACTGGAGCCAGCGCTCGGGATTGAACCGAGGACCTGCTCATTACGAATGAGCTGCTCTACCACTGAGCTACGCTGGCCTGACCGTCAAAGCGCGAGAGTACTAACGGGACTCTAAGATAGGGCTGAGCATCGGCATTTCAAGCTGAACTACGGGGTATTTCGAGGCGAGTGCGCGGTGATGGCAGGCGGTCTGAGTGGCCCCCATACCGTTCTCCTGAGGCCGCTGCTAAACGCCGACGTCTGCCGGTTGACGGCGGCACGCCGGACGGGTAGCCTAGGGTCGTGCCTTAACCTATGCAGCGCAGGGAGGACGCCATGGCCCGGATTCGCCTCGAGATTCCCGAGAACCTTCCCTTTGTCACCGAGCTGACCCTGCGGGTGGGCGACATGAATTACGGCAACCATCTGGGCAACGACGCGCTGCTGGGGTTGCTGCACGAAGCCCGTTTGCAGTTTCTGGCGAGTTTGGGCTACAGCGAGATGAGCCTCGGCGGCGCGGCCTCGATCATGGCGGATGTGGCCATCGTCTACAAGGCTCAAGCGTTCCGCGGCGACCGCCTGCAGATTGCCGTCGGCACGGGCGACTTTACGGGCTCAGGCTTCGATGTGCTCTACCGGGTCAGCCACGCTCAGACTCGGGGCATCGTCGCTCTGGCCAAGACGGGAATGGTCCTGTTCGACTACGAGCGTGGTCGTCCGCTGCGGCTGGATGACGCGCTTCGCGGGCGCCTGAGCGGCGCGGTGGAGACGATGGCCCCTGATGCCTCTGGCGCCTGAAGACGAAGGGCTCGCCTGGCGTACAGCTCCGTCCTGGCCGCGCTGGCCGACGCACCAGACCCATGAGCGTGGATGGATCTCCGCGTTGCGCGAAAATGAGCGATGCTGATTGAAATTGCACGATATGTGGCTTAGTATTGATCATTGATGACTGTTCCGAAGGCCATTCGACTCAGAGGGTCAGCGGCGTATGATCGGGCGCATGTTAGCGACAGAGCGGGAGAGTCGCATCCTGGAGTTGCTAGCGGGGACGCAGGGTCGTTCGGTGCATGAGTTGGCCGAGGGTCTGGCAGTGAGCATGGCGACTCTGCGTCGCGACCTGGCGGACATGGAGAGGCGGCGTCTGCTGACGCGGGTCCGGGGTGGAGCGACGTTGACGCCGGCGCGCCGGGTGGAGCCGCTGTTTGCCGCCAAGGAGACGGAGAATTGCGAGGCGAAGGAGCGCATTGCGCGGGCGGCGTTGGGGTTGATTGAGGAGCACGACACGATTTACCTGGATGGCGGTTCGACCGTGCTCATGCTGGCGCGGTTGCTGCCACCGCACCGTGACCTGACGGTGGTCACCAACTCCTTGATGGCGGCGGCGGCGTTGCTGGAGTCCGGTCACCGGCTGATCCTGGTGGGGGGCGAGTACCGAGCCCTGGCGCGGACGCTGGTAGGACCCTTGACCGTTCACGTGATCCGAGCGCTCAACGTCAACAAGGCGTTCATGGGCACCATCGGCCTGACGGTGGCGGAGGGAATGACGACCACCGACACCAACGAGGCGTTCACCAAAGAGCAGATCATGAAGCGCGCGACGCAGGTCATCCTGCTGGCGGACCACAGCAAGATCGGCGTGCCGTCATTCACTTGCAGCGGCAGCATCGAGGATATCGACATTCTGATTACGGACCAGGTGGGCGACTCGTTTCGCGAGGCCCTTGAGGGGCATGGGGTCGAGGTCATCCTGGCGGGTGCGTGAGAACGGCCAGGTTCCAGGGTTTAAGGAGAACAGAGGTCATGGCAACCCCGATAGTGATGCCGAAGGCGGGTAACTCCGTGGAAGAGTGCCTGCTGACCACGTGGCGGGTCAAGCCGGGCGACTGCGTCAAGGTCGGCGACATTGTGGCCGACATCGAGACGGACAAGGCCGCGTTCGAGATTGAGTCGCCGGCGGCAGGGACGGTGCTGGCGTTGTTCTGGTCCGAGGGTGATTTGGTGCCGGTGATGCAGAATCTCGGGGTCATCGGCTCGGCGGGCGAAGAGGTGACGGCGTTTCGTCCGGACGGGGCGGCGTCGGCGGGCACCGCGGCAGCTGCCGCTGCGAGTGGTGCTCCGACCGGGCCCGCGGTTGCGCCGGTGGCAGCGGCGGTGGCGCCCGTAGCGGTGGACAACGGGCCGCTGAGCCCGCGGGCGCGTCGTTTCGTCAAAGAGCACCCCTTTGTCATACCGTCCATTCAGGGCAGCGGCGTTGGCGGTCGGATCGAGGAAAGGGATGTGATCGAGGCTTACCGGAGCGCACCGCATCTCACCCCGGCGGCAGCACGCTTGGCAGCCGAGGGCGTGGCGACGCCCGCGCTCGGCAGCGGGGTGAGCGGCATGGTGCGCGTTCAGGACCTGGGCAAGGCCACTCCGGCGCTGCCGGCGGCCGAGAGCGGCGCCGCCGGCCCAGCGGTCGCCGCCCCGGTCGCCCCGCCTGCGGCGGCAGCGCCCTCGGCGGACACGATCACGGAGGTCAAGCTCAGCAACATTCGTAAGATTATCGCCAAGCGCCTGCTTGAGTCGCTGAGTGGCCTGGCGCAGTACACCCTCAATGCGGAAGCCGATGTCAGTGGCCTCCTGGCGTTGCGGCAGCGCCTCAAGGCGCAGGGCGAGGCGTTGGGTCTGGCCAACGTGAACATTGGCGACATGGTGATGTACGCTGCGACCAAGGCGCTGCGTCAGCACCCCGCGCTGAACGCGGAGTTCGACGGTACGGTGGTGCGCCAGCACGCCGCGGTCAACCTGGGTTTTGCCTGTGACACCCCGCGCGGGTTGATGGTGCCGGTGGTGCATGGCGCCCAGCGCCTGAGTCTTGCCGAGATGGCAGCCAAGGCCAAGGAATTGGCCAAACAGGCCGCGGCGGGCAGCCTGAACCCCGACTTCCTGCAGGGTGGGACGTTCACGGTGTCAAACCTCGGGACTTTTGGGGTCACGACCTTCACGCCGGTGATCAATGCGCCACAGGTGGCGATTCTGGGGGTGGGCACGACGCTGCTGCGGCCGGTGCGCGTGGGTGGGGTCATCGAGTACCGCGAGATGATCCAGCTCAGCCTGACCCTGGATCACCGGGTCGTGGACGGCGCGCCGGGGGCGCGCTTCCTGCAGACTCTGCGGGCGATTCTGGAGAGCTTCGAGCTGGTGTGTGTGGCGGGGTAACCGGGAGGCGGTCTGACCGGTCTGACCGGTCTGACGTTTAGGAGTGTTCTTATGTACGATCTTGCAGTCATCGGCGCCGGGCCGGGCGGCTATGAGGCAGCGGCCTACGCTGCCAAGCTCGGCAAGAAGGTGGTGCTGTTCGAGAAGGGCGAGGTGGGCGGCGTCTGCCTCAACGTCGGCTGCATTCCGACCAAGACGCTGCTGCGCAGCGCTCGCGCCTACAGCGACTGCCGCGAAGCGGAGCGCTACGGCGTGACGGTGAGTGCGCCCGTCTTCAACCTGACGGCGGTGCAGGAGCGCAAGAAGCAGGTGGTGGCGACTCTGTGCAAGGGCGTCAGCGCCATGCTCAAGGGCGCCGGGGTCGAGCTGGTCAAAGCTGAAGCGCGGCTGGCGGGGCGCGGCAAGGTGGTGGCGGGCGAGCGCGAATACGAAGCGGTCAACATTCTGCTGGCGACGGGCAGCGTGCCCGCCGTGCCGCCGATTCCGGGCCTGCGCGAGTCCAAGGCGGTAGTGGATTCCACGGGCATTCTCGAACTGCAGCAGGTACCCGAGAGCCTGGTGGTGATCGGCGCCGGCGTCATCGGGCTGGAGTTCGCCTGTTTCTTCGCCGAGCTGGGCACGGTAGTCACCATGGTGGAGATGCTGGAGCGGATTGCGCCGGTGCTCGACGAGGAGATCGGCAAGCGGCTGCAGGCGGACCTGAAGAAGAGGAAGGTGTCGATCCAGCTTTCGTGCCGGGTCACGCAGGTCGAGGGTAACACGGTGCATTACACCGACGCCGAGGGCAAGCCGCAGAGCGTCAGCGGCACGTATGTGCTGAATGCCACCGGTCGGCAGCCGGTGCTGAAGGGGTTCGGGCTGGAGGAGGCGGGGGTGGCGGTGGAGCGCCGCGGCATCCGCGTGGACGAGTGTGGTCGCACTAACGTGCCCGGCATCTGGGCCTGCGGCGACTGTACGGGCCGCCTGCTGCTGGCCCACTCTGCCACCCGCGAGGGCATGGTGGCGGTGCATACCATGTTCGGCATCCCCGACCGCATGCGCTTCTCCGCCATCCCCAGCGTGATCTACACGCATCCCGAGGTGGCTCAGGTGGGCGCTACGGAAGAGGAGCTGAAACGGCAGGGGATCGCCTACCGCAAGGCGGTCATGCCGATGGCGATTGCCGGGCGCTTCATCGTCGAGGAAGCCGGCAAGAGCGGCACGGTCAAGGTGCTGGTGAGCGAGCGCCATGGCCAGGTCCTCGGCGTACACATGATCGGCGGCAGCTGCGGGGAGTTCATCGCCACGGCCGCCGCCATGGTGGAGTTGGAACTGTGCGTGGACGACGTCCGCCAGATCGTCTTCCCGCACCCGACCTTGAGCGAAGCGCTGAGGGAAACCGTGTTGCATGCCTGAGCCCCGGTTGGCGGGCTCGCGGGAGCCCTGGCTCACGCGGTCGGCGGCGTCGGCAGAGACGGTCTGCGGACTCCATGGACCGCCCCTTCAGGGCTTAGTCGGGGGTATGAACAGGGACCCAGGGCGTTGCCCTGGGCTGGTATGTGACGCCCCGTTGGGGCTTGGGACCTGGGTCCACGCATGGGGCGTGGGTCATTGTATTTTTGAGGCGGACCGTCGGAGTAATCAACAAGCACGAAAGGTGACGCCATGCCGAAGAAACTCGAGATCTTCCCCGAGGAATTGTTCAAGCCGGGACAGATTGAGTTCACCCCCATCCCGGTGTGCCAGTATCGCAAGAGCGTCGCGGAAGAGCGGAAGCTCTATTCCGTCGATGATTTCAAGACGATCTACCATGACATGGTGGTGCTGCGCACCTTCGAGAACATCATTGACGCGATCAAGAAGGTTGGCGAGTACCAGGGCGTAGCCTACAAGCACGCCGGTCCGGCGCATCTCTCGATAGGGCAGGAGGCGGCGGCGGTGGGTCAGGCGTGGGAGTTGGACGCCCACGATGCCATCTTCGGTAGCCACCGTAGCCACAGCGAGATCCTGGCCAAGGGCCTGAGCGCCATCCGCAAGCTCGATGAGGCGGAGTTGCTGGGTCTGATGAAGGGCTTCTTCGGCGGGGCGGCGCTGGCGGTGGTGGAGAAGGGCTTCAGCGGCGACGTGAAGAGCCTGGCGCGGCGCTTTCTGGTGTACGGCGCCTACGCCGAGATCTTTGCGCGCGTCACCGGCTTCAACAAGGGCTGGGGCGGCTCCATGCATGCTTTTTTCACCCCCTTCGGCGTCTTCCCCAACAACGCCATCGTGGGCGGCAGCGGCTCCATCGCTCCCGGCGCCGCGCTGTTCAAACGCATCAACCGCAAGCCGGGCATCGTGGTGTGCAATATTGGCGACGCCTCGTTCGGCTGCGGGCCGGTGTGGGAAGGCCTTTCGTTCGCTAGCATGGACCAGTATCGGACGTTGTGGGACCAGGCGCTGGGCGGCGGCCTGCCCCTGATCGTCAACTGCATGGACAACCAGTACGGCATGGGCGGCCAAACCCGGGGCGAAACCATGGGGTATCAATTCCTGGCCCGCATCGGCGCCGGAGTGAACCCGGAGCAGATGCATGCCGAACGAGTGAACGGCTACAACCCGCTGGCCGTGGCGGATGCCTTCCGCCGCAAGAAGCAGATCCTGGCTGAGGGACGCGGGCCGGTGTTGCTGGACACGGTGACCTACCGGGTGGCCGGGCACAGCCCGTCGGACGCCTCCAGCTACCGCTCGATGGAGGAGATTCAGCGCTTCACGGACGCCGACGCGATCCCGACCTTCCGTCAGCGTCTGGTCAAGGCCAACGTCGTCAGCGAGGCCGAGATGGAAGCCCTCAAGACCCAGACCGAGGCCTTTGTCTTTGAGCTGTTCAAACTGGCCATCGATCCGGCCATCAGCCCCTATGAAACCCTGGAGTCGCCGTTCATCGAGACGGTGACCTTCACCAACCGCAAGATCGAGAAGTTCGACGACCGGGCGCCCGAATTCCTGCAGCCGGTCGAGGAGAACGAGCAGTTCAAGCGCATCCAGAAGAAGGAGCGCTTCGCCCTCGATGCCAAGACCGGCAAGCCGTTCGCGGAGATGAAGCAGTATAACGTCCGCGACGCCGTGTTTGAGGCGATGGTACACCGCCTCAGCATCGACCCGACCATGGTGGCATTCGGTGAGGAGAACCGCGATTGGGGTGGCGCTTTCGCCTGCTACCGCGGGCTGACCGAACTCTTGCCTTACCACCGGTTGTTCAACAGCCCGATCAGCGAGGCGGCGATCGTCGGCGCCGCGGTCGGTTACGCTCTGAGTGGCGGGCGCGTGGTCGCCGAACTGATGTATTGCGACTTCCTCGGTCGCGCTGGCGACGAGGTCTTCAACCAGCTCTCAAAGTGGCAGGCCATGAGCGGCGGCGTGCTCAATATGCCGGTGGTTCTGCGCATCTCGGTAGGCTTCAAGTACGGCGCGCAGCATTCGCAGGACTGGTCGGCGTTGGTGAACCACATTCCGGGGCTGAAAGTGGTCTATCCGGTCACGCCCTACGATACCAAAGGCCTGCTCAATGCCGCCCTGGCGGGCTCAGACCCGGTGATCTTCCTGGAGAGCCAGACCGTCTACGGCAAGGGCGAGCTCTTCCACGAGGGGGGGGTGCCGGCCGGCTACTACGAAATCGAGATGGGAGACCCGGACGTGAAGAAGCCGGGCAAGGACCTTACCCTCATCACCTTCGGCCCTGTCCTCTACCGCGCCCTCGAGGCCGTGAAACTGTTGGCCGACTATGGCGTGGACGCCGAGGTGATCGACCTGCGTGGGGTCAACCCACTGAACTACGACAAGCTGGTGGCCAGCGTGAAGAAGACGGGCAAGGCGCTGCTGATTTCCGATGCGGTGGAGCGCGGCAACGTGATGCACAACGTCGCGGCGAATCTGACCCAACTGGCGTTTGACGATCTCGATGCGCCGCCGGTGGTCATCGGTTCGCGCAACTGGGTGTGCCCAGCCGCGGAACTGGAAGAGAAGTACTTCCCGCAGCCGGGGTGGATTCTGGATGCGATTCACGAGCGCCTCATGCCGCTGCCGGGTTACACGCCCAAGACCAACCGCACGCCCGGCGAGCTGGCGCGCTGGTGCCGGCTGGGGGTGTGAGCGGCGGCCTCAGAGAGGGACGCGAAACCGGCGGCAGCCTCGACGACGTGCCTGGCGCGTCCCAGCTCTGAGGTCTCATGTGGTCGCCTGCGGTCGCGGCAGTATGTTAGGCGCGTTTTTTGTGCCTGAACGGAGCGAGGCATGACCATACGCGCAGTCGCCCTGGGTTTTCTCGGGGCGGCCTTCATCTGCGGCTACACCTACTTCAACGACGGCGTGCTGCGCCAGACGATGTTCGTGGGCAACCACATGCCGACGAGTGTCTATGGCGGTTTGCTGCTGGCGCTGTTTCTGGTCAATCCATTGCTGCACCGCCTGACGCGGCTGAGCGGCGGGCGGCGGTCGTGGCTTCGCCCCTTCAGCGCCCGCGAACTGGTGGTGGTGGTGGCGTTAGCGCTACCGGCCTGTTGCGTGCCGTACTCAAGCCTGTTGCGCATCCTGCCCAAGGCGGCGATGCTGCCGCACCACTACGCCAAGACCCAGCCAGGCTGGTCCTGGAAGGACGCTGGCGAGGCCCCGCACAACGCCATCGAGTACGTGCCCAAGCGCATGCTGGCCGATCCCAGCGCCGACGATGGCAATGCCCTGGTTGGCTTTGTGCAAGGGCTCCGCCTCGGCGGCGAGCCCATCACGTTACGGGACGTGCCCTGGCACGCCTGGCGCTCCACGCTGTTATTCTGGCTGCCGCTGTTCGGCATCCTCTGGGTGGCGCTGACGGGGCTGTCGCTGGTGTTGCACCGGCAGTGGAGCCGACATGAGCACCTGCCCTATCCGCTGGTGCAGTTCACCCAGGCCATGCTGCCGGCCGAGGACGGCTCTCCGAGCCCGGTTTTTCGGCAGCGCAGCTTCTGGATCGCCATGCTGCTGGTGGTAGCCTGTCACCTCAACAACTATGCGTGCGTCTACTACCCTGAAACCCTGATCGAGATTCGCCGTTCGTTCGCCTTCGGGCCTCTGGCCAGGCTGTTCCCCACCTTCATGCGTGGCGGCGGTTGGTCGCTGATCAACCCGCAGTTCTACTTCTCCGCGGTGGCCATCGCCTATCTGCTGGCCACCGACGTATCGCTGGCGGTGGGGTTGGGGCCGTTCGTGTTCAGGTATGTCGGCGGCATCCTGGCGGGCTACGGCATCTCGGTCGAGGGCGGCACGCGCTTCTCGCCGCGCATCGAGCAGGGCCTCGTCTACGGCGGTTATATCGGCTTCTTCGCCGCCATGCTCTACACCGGCCGACACTTCTATGGGCACGTGCTGAAGAAGGCCTGCGGCCGGGCCACGACCGAGGACGTCGGCAGCGCCAGCGTCTGGGGCATGCGGGTGTTCTTGCTGGGGTTCGCCGTGTTCGTCGGGGAGATCGCGCTACTCGGGTTGGACTGGCAACTGGCGCTGCTCTACGGGGGGTTGACGATCGTGATCTTCACCGTGATGGGCCGCATCATCGCCGAGACCGGCCTGTTCTTCATCGCGCCGTACCTCTACCCCTGCGTGTTCATCCTTGGCCTGGTGGGCGACCAGTCGCTCGGACCGCGGGCGCTGATGATCATGTTCATCCTCACCTGCATGATCCTCATCGACCCGCGGGAGACCTTCATGCCCTACATGGTGAACACGGTCAAACTCATCGATGACGGGCGGCTGAAGCTCGGACGCACCACCGTGCTTGCCCTGGCCGCCGTGTTTGTCGGGCTGGCCGTGGCCGTGCCCATGACCCTGTACTTCGCCTACGACCGCGGGGTCAACTGGGAAGATGGCTTTGCCACCAAGGCGGTACCGGTATGGGCGGCCGAAGGCGCGGTGCGGGCTCGCACCCGCCTGCTGGCCCAGGACACGCTCGAGACGGCGGAGGCCATGCACGGCTGGGCGCGCTTTGCCGGGATGAAGCCAGACCACTACTTCCTGGTCTCGTTCGGCATCGCCCTGGCCGGGGTCATCCTGTTCACCGCCGGGCGCCTGCGCTTTGCGCGCTGGCCGCTGCACCCGGTGATGTTCCTAGTCTGGCCCGGCTATGCCGGTTACATGATGGCCTGGTCATTTCTGGGCGGCTGTTTCCTCAAGACCATGGTCACGCGGTATGGTGGTGTGCAGGCCTACCAGAAGCTCAAGCCGCTGATGTTTGGCCTCATTGCTGGCGACGTGCTGGCCGGCCTCCTGGTGATCATTCTGGGCTTGATCTACAACCTGTATACCGGCAACCTGCCCAAGACCTACTGGGTCCTGCCGGGTTAAGGCAAGGGTGCGGGCACCTCCTTTCCCCGGTTCGGGCGCCGGAGCATCGCGGTTCACTTTCCGCCAAAGCGGCCTATACTACGCTGCCTGGTGGCATACATGGTCAAGCGGAGGGCCCCCATGAACGACTGGTACAAACGTTGCTACGCGCGGCTGCTCATCGACAACCACATCACCGAGGACGATCCGTCTGCGATGACGAAGTTCGATCCGGCGCAGTATGTGGCGATGGTCAAGAAGGCCGGCACGGAGGCGGCGATGATCTACGCCACCTGCCACAACGGCAACTGCTACTACCCGACAAAAGTCGGTCACATGCATGCGAACCTCAAAGGGCGCGACATCTTCGGTGAAACGGTGAACCTGCTGCGCCAGGAGGGCATCGTGCCGGTGGCCTACTACACCAGCATCTACCACAACCATTCGGCCAAGACGCACCCGGCCTGGCGGGTTACGCAGGTCAATGGCAACCAGCACGGCGGGCGCTACTGGTGGAGCTGCCCCAACAACGATGAGTACCGGGCCTTCGTCCTGGCGCAGGTGGCCGAAGTCATTGCCTATGATGTGGACGGCATCTTCAACGATATGACCTTTTGGCCAGGCATCTGCGTCTGTTCGAGTTGCCGCGCGAAGTACCTCGCGGAAACCGGCCGGGAGATACCGAAGAAGGTCGACTGGCGGAGCCGGGAGTGGATCAGCTTCCAGCGCTTCCGCGAGCGCTCGATGGCAGCGTTTGCCCAGGCTATCACCACCTCCATCCACGCCCAGAAAGACGTGACGGTGACACATCAGACCTCGACGATCATGCATGGCTGGATGCAGGCGTATACCCTCGGGATCGCAGACGCCTGCGATTACACCTCAGGCGATTTCTACGGCGGCAAGTACCAGCACATCATCGGCTCGAAGGTGCTGGCGGCCGCGTCGAAGAACCTCCCCTACGAGTTCATGACCAGCCGCTGCGTAAACCTCCGCGACCACACGTCGATGAAGTCGGAGGCGGAACTCATGGCCGAGGCGGCCACGACGCTGGCGAACGCGGGAGCGTACTTCTTCATCGACGCCATCAACCCCGATGGGACCCTGGAGAACGAGGTCTACGAACGCCTGGGGGCGGTCGCGAAGAGGCTCCAGCCGTTCACCGCCGCCGTCAAGCGGCATCGGCCCGTGATCGTGGCCGACAAGGCGTTCTACTACTCATCGGCAGCCTATGTGGACGAGAGCGCGAGCACGGACATCATGAGCCCAGGCGGCGGCAAGCCCGCGGTCGACGAGATGTCCGGGGCGTCCATCGTCCTCACCCGCTCTCACCTGCCCTTCCGCGCCGTCACCAGCGCGACCGTGGACTACAGCGGGCTGAACACCCTCATCATGGCCAACGTGATGTACACCACGCCGGCAGAGAACGAGCGCTTGCGCGCCTTTGTGAGGAACGGTGGCACCCTCATCGCCACCGGCCTGACCTCGCTCTACCAGCCGGACGGTGCCACCACCGGCGAGTTCGGCCTCGCGGACCTGTTCGGCGTCTCCTACAGCGGCCAGAAGAGCAAACGCTTCCACTACCTCTCCTTCCTCGACCGGCACTGGCTGGTCTCGGCGCACGCCAGCGCCCCGCTGGTGACGGCACGGAGTGCCACCGTCGTCGCCCGGATCCTCGAGCCTGTGTTTGACCCCGATGCCGAGCTTTATGCCTCCATCCACAGCAATCCGCCAGGCCTGGAGACTCCCTATGTCGGCCTGACCGTGAATGCGTTCGGCAAGGGCAAGTGCGTCTACCTCTCATCTCCGGTGCTGAGCCTGCAACAGGATGCGCAGCAGGCCTTCGGCGAATGGCTCTTCCGGGAGTATTCCCCGTCGGCGATCGTGCTGGACACGAATGCCCCGCCGTGCGTCGAGATTACGGTGAACCGAAGCACCACGGCGAATGCCTACCTGATCGGCTTGGTGAACTACCAGAAAGAACTGCCCAACGTCCCGGTGCGGGAGCTCACGGTAACGGTACAGCTGCCGGGCGGCAGGACGCCGAGCACGTGCATCCGGGTCTCGGACGGCAAACGTCTGGATGTGAAGACCAGAAACGGCGCCCTCGTGCTTGAGGTGCCGTTCCTCGAAACGCTTGAGATGATCGAGGTCGAATTCTGAGGAGCAGAGTCATGGGCGCAAAGCAACTCGCTGAGCAGGCACTGGAACAGGGTAAGGGTATCGTCCGCCTGGCCCCGAACTGGGTGCCACGCTCGTTCTGCATTCCCGGTCGGCGGATCAAGCTTCATCCTGATGACTACTACGCGCTCGGGGGCGAACGCGGCGGCATCGATGAGCGCTGGTTCGCCTCGACTACAGCCGCCGACAATGGTCCGCTCACCTCGCCGAATGAAGGTCTGAGCTTCATCGTCATGAACGACGGCGCGACGGTGAAGAAGGTGCTGCTGCGCGAAGCGGTGGCCGAACTCAAGGGCGCGCTCATCGGCGAGCGGCTGTGGACGCAGCACCAGCGCTGGCCGATGTACTCGAAGTTCTTCGACAACCAGGGGCCTCTGCCGCATCACATCCACCACCGCGACGAGCATGCCAAGGCGGTCGGTCAGTTGGGTAAGCCGGAGGCCTATTACTTCCCGCCGCAGGCGAACAACCACGGGGGCGACTTCCCCTACACCTTCTTCGGATTTCAGCCGCAGGTGACGAAGGAGCAGGTGCGGCAGTGCCTCAGAGATTTCTGCAAAGGCGACAACAAGATCACCAACCTCTCCCAGGCCTACCGGCTTGAGCCGGGCACCGGCTGGGACGTTCCGCCGGGCGTGCTGCACGCGCCCGGGAGCCTATGCACCTACGAGCCGCAGAAAGCCTCGGATGTCTTCGCCATGTACCAGTCGGTGATCGGCGACCGGCAGGTGGTGCCCAAGGATCTCCTCTGGAAGGACACGCCGAAGGAGCGGATCGGCGACGTCGACTACCTCATGTCAGTGATCGACTGGGAGCTGAACGTCGACCTGCGTTTCGCTGAGAAGCACTTCATGCGGCCCAGGCCGACGCAGGACCCGGCGGCGCTGTCGGCGAACGGCTACAGCGAGCCCTGGATCTGCTACAAGTCGGAGGCCTTCAGCGCCAAGGAACTCACCGTGCTGCCGGGACGAACGGTCACCATCGTGGATGCCGCCGCCTACGGCTTCATCATGATGCAGGGTTATGGGACGATGAATCAGTGGAAGATTGAGACGCCCGCGCTGATCCGCTACGGCCAGCTCACGGACGACGAGTTCTTCGTCAGCGAGAGCGCCGCGAATCAGGGGGTAAAGATCACGAACCGGTCGGACTCCGATCCCCTCGTCATGCTCAAGCATTTCGGACCCGGAAATCCTGACCTGGTCCTGCGCTGAGCCGGAGGCGCCGCCCCCCGAACAGGTTCAGCAACAGCCCGCGCGGGAGGCGACGCTGAGGGCGCCGTCTCCCGGCTGCCGCAAACCAGCACACGACTCACCGGCGGCCTCACCTACTCCAATTCTCCAGGAGGGCAAGCAGGGGCGCCGCGTCGAAGCTGAGCCGGATGCGAGCGTCGTGGTGTCGGCGCTCCAGCCGATCATCGAGGGTTCGGCAGTAGTCGCCGCCGAGAGGGAAGATCAACTGGCGCAGCTGGAAGCGTTCCCAGAACAGCGGCGCCAGCTTGTCGATCTCGCAGGGACAAGCCACGCCGACGATCCAGTCGAAGCGTCCCGCCGCCACAGCCAGAAACTCCATAAGATCGTCATTGGTGGTCTCGATGCGGAACTCGATGCCGTGGATGGCACAGGCCTTCTTGACCTGGGATAGATCACAGCGGCTGCAGTCCGGAGCGCAGTAGTCCGCGAAGCGCTCTTCGCATTGCAGGCTCTTGCAGCAGTAGGCGACGCTCAGGAGCACGCGGAGGGGATCGGTCTGCCGCAGTTGCTCGAGCGTGGCAGAAGCCGGATGCAGCCTGACTCCGGCGCCGGGGGGATCGGTCCGCTCCATCGCAAGCCTCCAGGGCTCTTCTGGCCTCGACGACGGCGGCCCTCACGGGAATCGGAGCGGGCGCGCTAGGGGACGTCGCTTACGTTTGGCGGGTTTGGGGCTGGTTCTTTTGTCCAATTCCACCAGCCCTTCACGTTTAGAACAACGAAGATACTGCAGGCAACCACCGTCGCCACACTGTGGGCCAGGACTCCAAACACAATCCAGGCAAGATTGGCCACCACGCCCAGAGAAAAACCCGCTTTCCGTTTCTTGCCAAGCAGATAGATAGCGGCGGCGTTCAGCACCAGCGCAATCCAGTCGATGCAGTAGTACCTCAGAATGGCCTCCCACATACCGCGATTCTCCCCACACGTACCCAGGACTCTTTCGCGCACCCCTGCCATGGAACCAGGCCCCTGTCGCCACTGGAAAGGTCCCGCCGCCACGGCAGACTAACCATACCACGGGGGTTCCACGGGGGCAAGACGGCCGGAACGCACCAAACTGGGGCGCTTCCGGTGTGGGTTGAAAGCGCCACTGCGTCAGCTACAGTCTGCCTCTCAGCGTCTCGGCGCATGAGATCGTCCGCGCTTTGCCGTAGACACTCAAGGCCAGGCGAGGAGCGTCCGGGGTACACGACCGCTTGAGCAGTCGCACGGACTGGGAGACATAGGATGCGCGAGGACCTCTTCCTGAAGGACTTTCTGGACCGTGACAGCCTGCTGCAGATACAATTGCAGCGGCTGCGCGAAACCCTCGAGCGCGTCTATGCGCGCGTACCTTTCTACCGCAGAAGTTTCGACCACGCCGGGGTCAAGCCCGCGGATCTGCGGACGCTGGCCGATCTCGGCCGCTTCCCCTTCACCCAGAAGACGGATCTGCGCGACCACTATCCCTTCGGCCTGTTCGCCACGCCGCTCTCCGAGGTGGTTCGCATCCATGCCTCCAGCGGGACCACCGGCAAGCCTACCGTGGTGGGGTACACGGCCGAGGACATCCGCGTCTGGTCCGAGGTCATGGTCCGCACCTTCCAGTGCATCGGTATCGGGCCTGAGGACATCGTGCAGAACGCCTACGGTTACGGGCTGTTCACGGGCGGTCTTGGGGCCCACTACGGCCTCGAGCGCCTGGGCGCCACGGTCATCCCCATGAGCGGCGGCAACACGGAGAAGCAGCTTCTGGTGCTGCAGGATTTCGGGGTTACAGCGATCTGCTCGACACCCTCCTACTTCCTGCATCTGGCAGAGGCGGCCGAGAAGTCCGGCATGCCGCTGGACCGGACCAAGCTGAGGGTGGGCGTCTTCGGCGCCGAGCCGTGGTCGGTGGCCATGCGGCAGCGTATCGAGCAGATGACGGGCATCGCAGCCTTCGACATTTACGGCTTGAGCGAGGTCATCGGCCCGGGCGTCTCCAGCGAGTGCAGCGCCAAGGATGGGTTGCACGTCTTCGAGGACCACTTCTACCCCGAGATCATCGACCCCGATACCGGCGACGTTCTGCCGGAGGGCGCCGAGGGTGAACTGGTATTCACCATGATCACCAAGCAGGCCTTGCCGTTGATTCGCTACCGCACCCGCGACATCTCCGCACTACGCTATGGCAAGTGCGCCTGCGGTCGCACCATCGTGCGCATGAACCGGGTCTCACACCGTTCCGACGACATGCTGATTGTGCGCGGCGTGAACCTCTTTCCCTCGCAGATCGAGTCGCTGCTGCTGGACGTGGAGGGCACGACGCCGCACTACCTGATCGTCGTGACCCGGACGGGCGCCTTGGATGACCTGGAAGTGAAGGTGGAGGTCAGTCCAGCGGTGTTCTCGGACGAGATCAGGGGGCTCGAGCGACTGCGGACGGTTCTGCATGAGCGCCTGAAATCGCTCTATGGCCTGACCGCCAGAGTCACGCTGGTGGAGCCGGGCTCAATCGAGCGCAGCATGGGTAAGGCAAAACGAGTGCTGGACCTGCGCGGCAAGTCCTGAACCCAGGCGCGCCGACGGCACAAGGGGATGGAGAGCGCCATGAAGATCAGGCAGATATCGATCTTTCTCGAGAACAAGGCGGGACGCCTGGCGCACGTGACCGGGGTCCTCTGTGACGCCGGGGTCAACATCCTGGCCCTGTCGCTGGCTGACACCAGCGATTTCGGCATCCTGAGGCTAATTGTCGACCGGCCCACGGCGGCGGATGCAGCCCTGAAGGGGAACAGCATCGTCTGCATGATCAACGAGGTCACGGCCGTCGAGGTCGACAATCATCCCGGCGGGCTGTACCGCATTCTGAAGGCGCTGGATGGCAGCGGCGTCAACGTCGAATACATGTATGCCTTCGCCGAACCACGTTCACAGAAGGCCGCTCTGATCTTCCGCTTCGATGACCCCATCCGGGCGGTGGGCGTGCTGGGTAAGGCGGGCATCAACGTCTTCCCCCAGGTCGACCTGGGGGTGCAATCCGACGGCTAAACGCCGAGCGCCACGGCAAGGGCCTTGGCCTCAGCGGTAGCGCGAGGCGGACTGCCACATGTCGGGATTGGTGCCAAAACAGGCCTTGAGCTCTGCTGTCGCTGCATCCAGAGCCAGCAGGACGGCCGGCTCGAGGCGCACCTGCATGGCTTGAGCGTTAGCGCGCATCTGGGCGGCATTGCGCGCCCCGACAAGCACCGAGGCCACGGCAGGGCGTGAGATGAGCCAGGCCAGGGCCACCTGCGCCATCGGTAGCCCGACCTCGTCCGAGAGCGCGGCGATCGCCCGCAGGGTGGCAAAGGTGAGGGTCTCAGCTCCCGGCTCGCCATGGCGCGCCTGGGGGCGGTTGCCGGCGAAATGCCGGGTCCGGGCCCGGCCCTCGGGAACCGCCTCGGCCGAGGAGAACTTGCCGGTCAAAAGTCCCTGGGCGATGGGACAGTAGCAGGTGATACTGACGGCATGGGCTACGCAGATTGGCGCGATTTCAGGCTCGATGGCGCGCCACAGCAGGTTGTAGGGGAGCTGGTTCACCTCGCAACGGTCCGCCACCAGCAATTCCGTCAGGTCCTGTCGGCCAAAGTTGGATACCGCGACGGCGCGGATCTTGCCCGCCTGCCGCAGGCGTTGCAGGCTCTCGATGGTTTCATGGATGGGCACCTCCCGGTTCGGCCAGTGCAGGTGGTAAACGTCAATGTAATCCGTACCGAGGTTTGCCAGGCTCTGGTCGCAACTGCGCTGGAGTTCGGCGTAGCTGCCGGCATGGTTAGGGCTGACCTTCGAGCCGATCACAGCCTGGCTGCGCCGACCCTTGAGCGCCTTGGCGAGAATCCGCTCCGAGGCGCCGGCCCCGTAACCTTCCGCCGTGTCGAAGAAGTTCACCCCCGCATCCAGGCCGGCGTGGATGGCGGCGATGGCGTCCCGCTCGTCCTGAGGGCCCCAGGTGGAGTCGCCCACGATGGCCCAGCACCCCATGGCCACCGGTGAGACGCGGATACCCGTCTCGCCGAGCCTGCGGCTCAAGTCACCCGCGGGGGCGCTATGTCCAGTCGCTGCCATGGATCACTTGCTGAGCGCGTCGATATCCTGCTGCAACCCCTGGAACAGCTCTTGGGAAGAGGCACGGTTGCCCCAGAAGCCGACACGAATCTGCACTTTTGTCGAATCGGGCGAACCGGACTTCAACTTGATCTTGACTTTGACATCCCGGAGATCCTGAAACACATAGAAACTCTTGTAGCCGTTGCAGGTCCGTTCGCGCTCAATCAGGCGTGCCCGGGTGGCCGTCTTGCGCAGCGCCTTATCAACGATGTAGTGGGGAGCCGCCACCGGCGCGCGGAGCGAACCGCGCCGGTAAATGGCCGTCGAGGTGCCGCCTACCGCTACCGCGGCGGCGCCCACCCCCACCGCAACACACCCTTCGACTAGCAGAGCCAGCGTGAACACTGACAGCACGACTGCAGAACGTCCTCTGGGTGTCATGGGCGGTTCGACCTCCGGCTTCGTTGGCTTGCATCCCGAAAACGCCTGCTACGCGGGCAACATCCCGGCCCGGGGCAGCGACCACGGGTCCAGCCGTGCACACGAGCGCGGCGCGAACCGGAACCCGTACCTTCATGCGTGATAACGTAACGCCGGTTTGACGCAGGGCAATGGCTTCGGACCGCAGTTCAGGCGGATAGAAGAGTGCCCCGTCACGAGCGTGGGTCGGGCGCAGGTCAGCTCCGTAGGGGTTCGCTTGTCTGAGAACCGCAGAGGGTCGAGAGCCTGCCCGCCGTGGTGGGTCGAGAGACGAGGGGGGGGCGCAGTATCGGTATCGGTATCGGTATCGAAATCGTCTTCCGTGCCGCGGGATGCCACGTAAGCGCTACAAGGCCGGTAACCGTCACGGTTGTCGTGCCCGAGTCCCCTTTGTCGATTCGGTCCCGATTTCGATGTCAATCTCGATCCGCCATCCCACCGCTATGGTTTCGCGGCGGTACCCCCAGCCGCGGAAGTCGCGGGTTCGCCTCTGCCTCTTCAGCCCCGAAGGGGCGTAATCCCTCAGCCCAGGGCACCGCCCTGGGTACCGGGCATACCCCAGAT
>CAILKC010000216.1 GCA_903834675.1 uncultured Victivallales bacterium
GGTCACGCTGCGCATACGGCCCGACGTCATCGACTACTTCAAGGCCATGGCCGAGGAGACCGGCGTCCCGTACCAGAGTTTGATCAATCTGTACCTGCAGGACTGCGCCAAGGCCAATCGCAAGCTGGATATGCAGTGGGCCACATGATGGGGAGCAGAACCAGCGGCTGGTGCTGACACCGCTGGACGCGGGTTAGCACAGCCGTAGCGTCGGCTGATGGAGGGGCAATGGCGCAGCTATGGGAGAACTACCCTGCGTCTGCGATTCTCAGAGGCGTCCGAGTTGCCCTATCGGGGTGGACCGGCCTGGGTCGGGATCGCCGCGGCACCGCGTGGTGGTCTCGCTGGGAGACATGCCCGTGCTGGAGGGCTGGTACAAGCCCCTTGCCGGACTGGTTTCCCGGCGACTGCAGGGCGAGTTGGGCATCGCCGACGCGGGCCTGCCCATGGAAGCGTTGCGGCTGGCTGACGACATCATCATGCGGATCGAACGGCGGAACCGCGAAGAGTCGGCCGTTCTGGCGGCCACCTGCCAGGTCTCGCCGCCAGCGCCCGTGACCGCCGGCCCCAGGCCTTCGGATCTGCCCGAGGTTCGGGTGCGAGAGCGATCGAGCGCTGCTCCCGACAGGCCGTGTGGACGGCGCCCCCGAATCTGGGAGGAAGAGGAACGCCGGTAACCCCTGCCAGCCTCGCGGCGGGGCCACTCTCACCGGCCAGTTTGGTCACGCTCCTGAGGCGGCCACGGGGCCTTTCAACTGAATGGAGATTCCCGAAGTGACCGGCGTAACCGGAGGGCACGGATGACACACTTCAGCCTCATCCCCGCTTCTCTTTGCGTCTTGGCGTCTTGACGACCTGATCGTCTTTCTCTTCTCGAACCGACACGAATGTCATGCACCCGCGCCTGGCTCAGCGACGGTACTCCCGCCGCTGCAGCCCTTGGTTGGAACTCCGCTCGGTTCCTCCCGCCGAGGCGCAGAGGGTTCATTCATCCTTCGGACGTGGCAAGAAGATACTGCAGTCTTTTGCAGTACAGTATCTAACTTATTTTCCCTTAAGGTGTTACAATCCATTTAATGAAATCCTGAAGAGGTCCCCATGCAAGACCTTGCAGTCGCTGGCCTCAAGACCTTGCAGTCTACCCGTCTCGAGAACGTCATCTTGCCTTAAACTAACACCACCGCAAGAGGGGGGCGCGCGAGGCTTAAACGTAGCTGAAACCAACCTGACAGAAAGACTCCAAGTACGCCCTCATGCAAAAGGTTGGCATGGCGACTGCTAGTAATGGTTTTGTCATGCGGATGAAAGCGCGGGCGGCAGCCAAGGGCCCGGCAGCAAGGAGCAACACCGATGAAGATTAGCAACAACATCCTGACCGCGCTGACCAGCCTCTGCCTCGGCGCCTTGCTTACCTCCTGCGCCTCGACCCGCGTGACCGGCGCCTGGAAAGTTCCCCACGTCGCCCAGGTCGCACCGCAGCGCGTGCTGGTGCTGGCCGTGCTGGGGAGCGCGACATCTCGCCGGGCCATCGAGGACGAGGTGGTTCGGCAATTGAGCCAGGCGGGAGTCAACGCCATCGCCGGATACAGCATCTCCCCCGACACCACCGTCATCCCGCAGCCGCGTCTGGCGCAGACCCTGGCGGATTGCGGAGCGGACGCGGCGTTGGTGTGTCGGTGGCAGGTGGTTCGGCAGACGACTTACGCTCGGGCCGACAGCAGCACCGAGGCCGCGTCGCCCGGTCGGGTGCGGCAGACGGCTTATGGAGAGGCCACCCTGCTAGGCGGTTCCGCACTCGGGACGCTGTGGTCGGCCGCGACGACGACGGATCAGCCCGGCGGCTTCCGGGACGCGGCGCCCGAGTACGCGAAGAACCTGGTGAACGCGCTGCAAGATGACGGGGCCCTGTGCTACGCCAAAGCGAAGTCGTTGCCCATGGGCGACCTGAGCATCACCAGCCGCTAAGCGCTCGCGCGGCGCGCGCTGGCAGCGCGTGGGGGCCAGCATCATACGGGGCGGTCGATCATGGTCGACCGCCCCGTTGGCGTTGGGACTCTAACGGTCGAGAACGTCTCTGATCTGGCGCGCCAGGGCGGCTTCCTCAAAAGGCTTTGGCAAGACCGTGGCCGTCTCCAGCGTCAGTCCATGCTTCGCGAGTCGGTCGCCCGAATAGCCGGAGACGAAGAAGGTCCTCATTGCAGGCCTCACGAGAGCCAGCTGCATGGCCAGTTCCGGGCCACCCATACCCGGCATGATGATGTCGGAGATCAGCAAGTGGATATCCCCGGGATACATCGACGCCACCCGGATCGCTTCGTCAGCGTCGGACGCCTCCAGCACGGCGTACCCCAGGCCACGCGCCATGCGTGCCCCGACGTAGCGGACCTTGGCATCGTCTTCGACAAGCAGGATCGTCTCCTTCCCGCTCGGCAGGGGCGCTTCGCCCCCAGCGGCAGTCGCCGCGACCGCGCCGCTGGCGCACTCCACCGGGAGGCCAACCACGAATGTCGTGCCCCTTCCCTCCTGGCTGTCAACCGAGATGAAACCGTGGTGTTGCTTGACGATCCCATAGACGGTGGCCAGGCCGAGCCCCGTGCCTTCACCCGGCTCCTTGGTGGTGAAGAAAGGCTCGAACATCCGGTCTCGAACCGCCTTGCTCATCCCGGTTCCGTTGTCGGTCACCGAGATGGTCGCGTACGGTCCCGGCACCAGCCCGGTCGGATCCGCAAACAGCAAGGCGCTGTTGGATCCCAGCTCCGTCCGGCCCATCTGGATGGTCAGCGTACCGCCACGAGGCATGGCATCGCGGGCATTGATGACAAGGTTCATGATGACCTGCTCCAACTGCCCGGGGTCTGCCGTCACACAGCCGCTGTCGGGGCTTGGCAGGAAGCAGAACTCGATGTCCTCCCCGAGCAGCCGCCTGAGCATTTTCTGCAAATCACCCACGAGGGCGCTGAGATCGAGACGATGGGGTGAGAGCGTCTGCTTCCGCGAAAAGGCCAGAAGCTGCCGCGTCAGCCCCTCGGCCCGCCGCCCGGCGTTCAGCAGTTCGCGTAGGTCCGCCTGGGCAGGGGAGCCGGCAGGGCTTTCTTTGGCAACAAACTGCGCACAGCCCATGATCACCATCAGCAGGTTGTTGAAGTCATGCGCCACCCCGCCGGCCAGTTGCCCGATCGCCTCCAACTTCTGCGATTGCTTGACTTGCGCCTCGAGCCGTCTCTGCCGGGTGACATCGCGGACAATGAGTTGGGCCGCAGGACGCCCGTGATGCAATGACGGCAACACGCTCAACTCCACGATGAGAAGGCTGCCGTCGCTGGCGATGAAGGTCTCCTCCGAGCGTAGCACCGGAGCCCCTGTCGTGGGCAGGCTGGCCAGCAGTTCGTCGACCCTTCCCGCGGCATCCGGATGGGCAAACCCGACGATGGCTTTGCCCAGGATAGCGTCGGCGCCGCAGCGCAGGATCTCCGACATGGCCGCATTAGCGAAGACGATCTTACCGTCGCTCTGGATCGCGATGCCGTCGGGCGAATGGTCAACCAGTTGCCGGTACTGCTCTTCGCTCTCGCGCAACGCCGCCGTCCGTTGCCGCACCAAGATCTCCAGGTTCGCCTGGTAGGCGCGGTTCTCAGCCTCGAGTCGCTGACACTCGTCGTTGATGGCCTTGACTTTGGCGGCGTTGGCGACGGCCCGCACGATGGCCGCCCGGTGGACCGGCTTCACCAGGTAGTCGGCAGCCCCCAGGCGCACCGCTTCGGCAGCGGTCTCGAGCGACGGGTCGCCCGTCATCATGATGACTTGCACGGTGGGGGCCGCTTCCCGCAGGGCGCGCAACAGCTCCACCCCGGTGATCCGGGGCAGAACAATGTCGGACACGACGACGTCAAAACCCTGCTCTTTAAGCCGCCCCAAGGCCACGTCGGCATCCTCGGCGATGGCTACTTCGTGTCCCTGTTCGCGGAGGAATTCACGCAGCGTCAGCCGGATGCTCTTCTCGTCGTCGACGATAAGGATTCGGGCCATCCCGGAACTCCCGTTACGACAGGGCGACACACCGCGGCGAAGGACCGTGTCGTCAGCCGTTCTCGCTAGGTGAGACCGTCAGGGCTCTGCCGACGACTCTGCGGCGGATGCGGCCGCCTGGTCCGGGAGCGTCGCTGCAGCACCGACGACACGCCGCCGACCCTCGCTGGAGGCTGGCTGGAAGCTATTCAGGCGGATGCCGTATCGTTTCAGCTTGTACCACAGAGCGCGCTCGCTGATGCCCAAGATCTCGGCGGTTTGGGCGGGCACGCCACTGCACTCGGCCAGCGCCTCCTCGATCAATCCCTTCTCCACCCCGGCCATCGCCAGCGCCAGGTTTCCGGCCCGGCCAGCCCCAGGCTGACGCCGATCCACGGAGGCCTGGACATGGGCGGGGAGATGCGCGCTCTCGATGACGCCATCGCTGAGCACCAGGGCGCGCTGGATGCAGTTCTCCAGCTCACGAATATTGCCGGGCCACTCGTACCTCGCCAAGGCCGCCAACGCCTCGGCAGACACCGAACGTCGCCCCCCTTTGCCGGTCGCCCGATGCTTGCCGATAAAGTGTTCCACCAGCAACGGGATGTCCGTCGGACGCTGGGCCAGGGCGGGCAGATTGATGGCCACGACGCAGAGACGGTAGTAGAGGTCCTCCCGGAAGCGCTTTTCGCGGATGGCGCGGCTCAGGTCCTGGTTGGTAGCCGCGATCACTCGCACGTCCACCCGGATGGTCTTCTCGCCCCCGACACGCTCAAACTCGCGTTCCTGCAGGACCCTGACCAGTCTGGCCTGCGCGGGCAGGGACATATCACCGATCTCGTCAAGAAACAACGTCCCCCCGTCCGCCAGCTCAAAGCGCCCGGCGCGCCGCTGTTTGGCATCCGTGAAAGCCCCGCGTTCGTGGCCAAACAACTCGGCCTCGATAAGTTCCTGCGGGATCGCCGCGCAGTTCATGGTTATATAGGGCGCATCGCTCCTGGAGCTATTGTCGCGGATGGCCCGGGCAACAAGTTCCTTGCCCGTACCGCTGGCGCCGGTAATCAAAACGTTGACGTCCGTTCCGGCCACCTTGGCAACCACATCCAAGACGTCTTTCAGCACCTTACTCTCGCCGATAATGCCATCGAATCTGCACGGCCGGTTGGCGCTGTCCTTAAGCGTGCTGATCTCACGGGATAATGAGCGCTTCTCCACCGCCCGACGAACCACGGCGCGCAGGTCATCCAGCTCGCAGGGCTTGCTGAAATAGTCATAGGCGCCCAGTTCCATGGCCTGCACGGCAAGGCTCTTGGAGCCCTGCCCCGTAACCATGATGACGGGAATATCCGAGTGCTCCCGACGCAGCGCCCCCAGCACATCTACGCCATCCGCGTCTGGCAGCACCATATCGAGAAGAATGACGTCCGGCTTGTGCTTCGCCACCTGCTCCATGCAGGCGGCCGCGGTCGGGACCCAGACGGGCTTGTACCCCAGCTCCGCCATAGCGCGGCTGAAGACGAAGCCAACGCCGCGCTCGTCATCCACAATCAAGATTTCAGGCGAAGGGCCTGACATGGTCAACCTCCAGCTTGGGAACGCGGGGGGCACCGGCGAACTCAATCCGCTCTCGCGGCTCAGCCGCAGCAGGCAGCGGTAACGCTGTGACGGACTTGGCTGCAGACTCTGCCGACGGCGAACCCACGGGTAGGCCGACATGGGAACGCCGACGCCGACCAAAAAACGTCTCCAGGTGCGGGTCTTCGCGGTGATCCATGGCGAGAAAGCCTCGTGCAATACCCCCGAAGCGCAGTCAAAACATGTGTCGCTGATGCCCTCGACGGCTCTTACTGAACCGCGGTGAAGAGTAGCCGCTACCTGGCCCACAGTCAAGGCGCCTCCCGCGGGTTCCAATGACCCCATAGCGGGCGCCGCTAGCGCCCGCATGGGTAAGAGTTTGGCATGGGTATGTCGCACCCTACTCACCTCATCCCGTCGCGTCGTTCCCGTCCGCCGGGTCCTCATCCTGGCCCGCGGGCAAGTCCAGATGGAAGCGCGTGTAGCGGCCCACCTCGCTCTCGAAGTGCAGCGCCCCGCCTTCAGCCTTGACGATACCCAGACTCACCGGCAGGCCGAGCCCGGCGCTGGTAACTCGGTCTTTGGTCGTGAAGAAGGGATCGAAGAGACGGTCGCGGTTCTCTTCCGAGATGCCGCTGCCATGGTCTTCCACGGTGGTACGCACCCAGAGCTTCCCGTCCTTGGCAAGAACCTTTGCGGTGATCCAGACAACTTTGTCATCATCGTATTTTGGGTAGCGTGCATTCAGGGCTTCGCGGGCGTTGGTCAACAGGTTCATCAGCACGTGCTGGGTCTGCCGACTGCGGCAGCGGACAGGGGGCAGATCCTCAGGCACGTCGACGCGGAGGGTGATCTGGTCGCGGCAGACGGCGGCCTGGATGAGCGACAGGGTGGCGCTCACGATGTCCGACATCCGAGCCAGGCTGCAGTCCGTCTCATCCGGACAGGAGAAGGTGAGCAGGTTACTGACAATATCCGCCACCCGCTGGGTCTCGTGGACGATCTCGCCCGCGTAGTCTCGCAACGGGCTGTCGGTCCCCAGGCCGTCAGAGATGAGCAAGGCGTAGTTCATAATGCCAAAAACAGGGTTGTTGATCTGGTGCGCCACGCCCCGGGCCAGCATGCCGATGGCCGCCATCTTCTGCTGCTGGCGCAAACTGACCTCCTGCTGCTGGCGCTCGGTGACATCCGTGCCCGAACCGCGGTACCCCAGGAACGTGCCTTCACTGTCCAACACCGGCGTCGCGTTGGTTTCGAGCAAAACCACGTGGCCATCCTGGTGCGCGTTGGCGCCGACCAGCGACCGGATTCGCTCCTTCCTGGTCATCGCTTCGAGGATCGCCGGGTTCATCGCCGTTCCCCCCGCTGGCGCCAGCAGGTCCCCAAAGCGCCTCGTGCCGACGATCTCCGCGGACCGGTAGCCCAGGATGCGTTCGACCGCCGGACTGGCATAGGTGTAGAGCCCGGCCGCGTCGACCTCCCAGACCCAATCCGTCACACTCTCGGCAACCTGTCGGAAGCGCTCTTCGCTCTCGCGCAACGCGGCTTCGGCCTGCTTGCGGGCGGTGATGTCCACAAAGCTGCCCTCGTAGGCCACAATCCGTCCCGCCGCGTCGGTAACCGCCTGCACGGAAAGCAGCCCCCAGACGAGGGTACCGTCGTGTCGCCGCAGTTGCACCTCACAGTCCCGCGCCACGCCATGGCGCAGCACCAGTTCATGCCAACGGCGGCGATCTTCCGGGCGGGCGTAGGCACCCACGGATCGGCCCTTCAGGAAGGCCTCTCGGTCGGCGCAACCCAGGGCTTCCATCATGGCCTGATTGCCGTCCAGACGCTGCCCGTCCGGCGTGGTGTTGTAGAGCCCTACCGGTACGGCCTGGAAGAGCCGCCGGTAGCGCGTCTCGCTCTCGACCAGCGCGCGCCGCGATTCCGCTAACCTTTCCAGCATGCGGTTGATGTTCGTCGCCAGAGACGATAGCTCGTCGGTTCCGAGCATCGCCACCAGAGGTACAGGCGCTTCCGACGTGGCAATCCGACTGACGTCCCGACTGAGTCGCGCCAGACGCGATACGACCGTCAGGCGCAGAAGCACGGTGACGGCAACCATGAAGACTCCCCCGGCAACCAGCAGAATCGCGGTGAACAAGGACGACACGCGCAGACCTTGCCGGTAGATGTCACGCGGCATCCGCACCTCGATGGCCAGGCCCGGCTTCCCCCGCAAGTCATGCACTAGGCCGTAGCTGGCAAGCGTGGCCTGGTCGAGCACCCGCACCACGGTGGCATTAGCGTTGCCCAGTTCCGCCAGCACGGCGCCGACCTGCGGACGGTCCGACAGCGCATCCGCCCGAAAAAAACCGACCTGCAGGCAAAGCTCCGCGGCGACGCGCCGGAATTCGGCCGCATCCAGGAAGCGGCCCACAACCACGGTCCCGCGAGCGGGCCCGTCTCCCTTACCCGTCAGGATCGGACGCGCCGCGACCATCATCGGGCCCTCCGCCAGCAGCACAAGGCCTGCGGCCGGGCTTCCCCCTGGAACGAGGTTCACCAGCGGCGACTTCGACTCGGCGACCAGCCGCAGCAGATCGGCCGGTAATGGCCGCGCCGTCAGGCTGGTCGGGGCGATAGCCGCCCCCCACACAACGGCCCCCGCCGCGTCAACCACCAGCAGCACATGCACCTTGGGCGCCTTCAGGGCATCCGGCGAGAGATTCGCCTGGGCGAAGCCCGGGTTCCGATCCTCCACGAAGCGGTACATGTCATCCCAGGAGGCCCAGTCGGCCGCCACCGTATCGAGATCGTTGGCGCGCCGCTCGAGCGCCCGCAACACGCGCTCCGCGTTTTCGTGGCCATAGCCCTGCTCAACCCGTGCAAACCCCGCCCGCACAAGTCCGACCTGAAGCACCTCAAGGATGATGAACAGCGCGGCTGCCACGGCGCCCAGCACCACCACTGCTCTGGTCCCGAGTGACATGCGCCATGGCTCCCTTCGCGGTTGACCCGAACGCCTTGGGATCGACGATGCTCGCGCGCCTGGCCCCCAGAGCCGCTGCCGCCCACGCTCCCAGCGCGCCGGACAGAGCCGACTACGGTCCACGCACGGGGAAACACAAGGACGGCGATTGCCGTGGCGAATCTTCAGGCTTCAAACAACCTTGTCTCGGCAACGCCTCATAGCAATCAACGTGCCAATCTCGGGAACGGCGGCTTTCCGTCTTAGTCGCCCACGCCACATCCCCCCTTCACGCGACCCGCTTTAGATCCACTGCAGGTTGCTTCAGTACATAGCGTATAGCCTTTGCCTGGATAGTGTTATGATGCGTATAACCCTAGCACTACGAACCCCGTAGTGCAAGATATTGCACCCTTATCTCCCCAGCGCCTGGCGCCGGGAGCCCACAACCACCAGCGGCGCCGTCGCCAAAGGGTCTTTTTGAGCCTATCGCAGCAGAATTCGACGCGGTACAACCCCTGGAACCCGAAGGTTGGCACGGCGGCTGCATAGGTGTAGCGCAGATGCGGCACGAAGGCAGGTAACCTGGGCCGCAGGCGCAACCGGAGACTCCGAGCCATGAAGACGAACCAGACAAGCCGCAAGACGACCACAGGCTCACTGCTTATCCTGGTGGGCGCTCTCGCCGCCGCGCTGCTGGGTACTGGCTGCGCTAGTCTGTTCAAAGGCTATGATGCCTCCGCGCTTCCTCCCGGCTACCAAGAGGCGTTCAAGGTGGCCACCCGCATCTTTCCGGCCCAGGACAAGGTGGATTACTGGCAGACGCCGAGGGAAACGCGGGAACGCGGTACGGGCGACTGCGAGGATCTTGCCTTTCTGCTTGAAGACGAGGCCCACAAGCGCGGACTCGATATCACCGTTCAGTTTGGTAAAGCTCACGTCAGCAACACGACCTTCCACGCCTGGAACGAGGTGCTTACCGCAGACGGCAAGCGGGTCATCATGGATGCGCTTCTGGGCATCTGGATGGTGAATCCCGGCCCGGGGTACTACGTCAAGTGCGAGATGGCGAAGACAGAGTACGCCGTGGGGTTCATGGTCAATGAACTGGACTACTCGATCCGCAAAGGCGACGAAGAGAGCAGGACCCGGAGCACCGCCGGCCTGAACTGAGATCGGCCTAGAGATGCAGGCTGCTAATCCCGAACTGAACCGGCCGCGGTTGGCCGATCTGCTCTGTGAACCTCTCGACGTGGTGGACGTTCGCGGGCAGAAGCAGCGAAGCGGGTGCCTGAAAGCGCTTCGGAAACTCGAACAGCACGGGCACTTCATGCTTCCGCAACGGCGGTGCCTGCGACGGGCTCCAAGTCCGCGGCGTTTGGGCCCTGCAATGCCGGGCCCGGTGGATACGTCCGGTTTCCTGGGGACGCGCTTCCGTGCCGCCAGCTGGGTGCGGCTCGGACAGACCCAGGGCCGCGGAGGTCAGGACCGCGAGATGAAGCGCCACGAGCGTGAAAAACCGGCCCAATACCGCCGACCACCGTCGGTATCGCCGTGCGGTTGCTGGCACGCTTAGGCGGTTATCTCGAGCTCACTTGGGACCCGCCACCCGGACACGAACTGACGTGGCGGGGCTATGCGGCATTGATGCTATTGCGTCAAGGGTTCTCGCTCAGCGATGGGTGATATGGTCAGGCACGACGTATGGCTGGGCAGGCCTCGCCCTGAGCAAGAGGCACAAATGCCTCGCGTCGCTGCCCGTAGGATGACCCCTTCGCGAGGCGCGTCCGCGCTTCGCGAATAGGTCAGACTAGGGTCCTCCGACGGCTGGTCCGGCTCCGGCTCCGGCATCGAGGCAGACGGCATCGCCGACGGCATTTCTGACGTAGAGGCGTCGGTGCGCCAGGACGGGAGTGGTCCAGCACCGCCCCGAGAGAACGGTGGCTTCGGCTAGGGGCCGATAGCCGTCGCCGCTAGCAGCGAGGATGGCCAGTTTGCCCCGCTCGTCGAGGAGGATGAGCTTGGCCTCGGCAAGGATGAGCGACCCTCGGCGCAGATCCGGTTTCTCCCATCGCACCTGCCCCGTTGTCCAGTCCAGACAGACGAACCGAGTTTCGTCAAAGCCGAACACGCAATTCTGCCACAACACGGCGCCGTTCATGGGAGTGCGCAGGTTCTTGTGGCGCCAGAGTTCGCGCGGCGGGTCCGCCGCGACGTCGAACAGGGCGCAGCCGACGTTATTTCCGGACGACACCAACAGCCTGCCGTCGTGGAGAATCGGATCGGCCGCATTGAGGTCCCAGAGGGTGTTCCAGGGAAGCTTCCACAGCGGTCGGCCGGCCTCGGCGTCGACCCCGACCAGCGCATGTCCCGAGAAGAAGACTAGGGCGGCGGTCCCCGCCGCGCTGCGGTAAGGAACCGGCGAGGAGTAGCCGGGATGGCCGACAGGGCTTGCCCAGATCAGACTGCCGTCCTGCACCTTCAGCGCCAGGCCCCATTGGCCGATGCTCAGGATCAGCCGGTCGCCCATGACCAGCGGCGAACCGGCATAGCGCCAGGTGTTCTTCCAGTCTCCCTCAAGCCAGGGCCAGAGGTTAAACTTCTTGGTCCAGAGGATGTTGCCAGAGACGGCATCGAAACAGAACAGGTCGCCGGACTTGCTGAGGGTAAAGACACGGCCCTGGTCAACGGCAGGCGTGGCACTGGGGCCGCCCTCGTAGGATAGCGGCTGGAGTTCGCAGGGGTAGTGATGCTGCCAGAGGGTCTTGCCGCTGGCGGCGTCAAGACAGAAGACGGTATCGGTATTGTCGGTGTTTCCGAGGGTGTAGGCCCGTCCTTCTGCCACGGCAAAGGAGGAGAATCCCTTGCCCAGCGCGGCACGCCAAAGCACGGTCGGCCCCGTGGCTCCCCATGGGTGGGTCCAGCCGGTCTCGCGCGAGATGCCGTTTCGCTCTGGTCCGCGCCAGCAGGGCCAGTCAGCGCCGCCACCCTGGGCCGAGAGAGTCAGAGGCAAAGCGATGGCAGCGATGGTGGCGACGATGGACATACCAGCATAGGACCTGCGGCTTTCGTACATGCGGGGCCTCGCAGCGGAAACGTTTGACGCGCAACGCTCAACCCTAAACTATGGAGAACCGGATTGCCATCCCGAGGTTTGGAGTCGGGCGCAGGTCAGCTTATGGTGCGCGCACCATAAGCTGACTTGCGCCCCCTGGGCGGGTGGTGCCCTTGCATGCCAGCGAACACAAAGTAAGCTATCGGGCCTGATGGAGGTATGCGTCGGACGCCGCACCTCCCGTCGGACCGGACGGGTCGGCTGCGAACGGGCGAGGGCGGCACCTGCAGGCAGGTTTCGAATGGCAAGAGTGTGACGGGTTGGGAAAGTAGCGCAATGCGGCAACGAACAAGGAGTGCCAAATCATGAAGCGCGTCACGACCGTGTGCTGTGGGGTCATTCTGGGGCTGACGGGGCTGGTCGGTCTGCAAGCCGCCGAGCCGATCAAGATCGGGGCTCTGTTTGCGGTCACGGGGCCGGCATCGTTCCTGGGCGCGCCCGAGGCCAAGACGGCCCAGATGCTGGCCGACAAGATCAATGCCAAGGGCGGCATCAACGGCAGCCTGATCAAACTGATCGTCAAGGACACCAAGGGCGACCCGGCTACGGCGGTGTCGTTTGCCAAGCAGTTGATCGAAGAAGAGAATGTCCTGGCTATCATCGGCCCCTCCACCAGCGGCGAGACGTTGCAGATCAAGGACCTATGCGAGCAGAACAAGATGATTCTCCTCTCCTGCGCGGCCGCCGAGACGATCGTCAACCCGGTGGCCAAGTATGTCTTCAAGACTCCCCAGAAAGACAGCCAGGCCGCCACCTGGATCTTCAACACCATGAAGGCTAAAGGCCTGACCAAGGCGGGGCTGGTCACGGATAACACTGGCTTCGGCAGCGCCGGCAAGAAGCAGGTCGAGGAACTGGCGCCGCAGGCGGGAATTCAGATTGTCATCAGCGAGGTTTACGATAAGGCCGCCACGGACCTCAGCGACATCCTCACCAAGGTGAAAGCCAAGGACGTCCAGGCCGTCATCAACTGGTCCATCGTGCCAGCCCAGTCCATCGTGGCCAAAAACATGAAGCAGCTCGGCATGGATATGCAGCTCTTCCAGAGCCACGGCTTTGGCAATATCAAGTATGTGGAGCAGGCCGGCGTCGCGGCCGAAGGCATTCTCTTCCCAGCCGGGCGCCTGCTGGTGGTTGACAGCTTGCCCGAGTCCCACCCGCAGAAAGCCGTGCTGGCGCAGTTCAAGCAGGACTATGAGGCGGCCTACAAGGAGTCGGTGAGTACCTTTGGCGGCCACGCCTACGATGCCATGATGATCGCGGTCAAGGCCGTCGAGAAAGCTGGCGCCGACCGCGAGAAGGTGCGCGCGGCGATCGAGACGATGCAGGGCTTTGTGGGCACGGCTGGAGTGTTCAACTTCACGCCGGCAGACCACAACGGCCTCGGGCTCGATGCCTTCGAGATGATCACGGTTCGCGCTGGGAAGTTCGAGCCCGCGGCGAAGTGATCCCCCTGCGCTGGCGTTGAGACGAGGCCGAACCACGTGTCACAGGTGCTGCAGTTCATCTTTTCCGGCATCACGGTGGGCAGCATCTACGCCATCGTGGCCATCGGTTTCAACATCATCTACAGCACCACGGGCGTGATCAACTTTGCTCAGGGCGAGTTTGTCATGCTGGGTGGCATGGTGGCCGTGAGCCTGATGCGGGTCTTGCCCTTGCCGCTGGCGGTGGTGGGCGCGGTGGTGATCGTCATGGCCATCGGCGTATTGCTGGAGACGGTATTCTTCCGGCGGCTGCATCGGCCCACCGTCTTGCAGATGATCATCATCACCATCGGCCTGTCCATCGTCATCCAGGAGGGCGCACTGCACCTGTGGGATGAGCAGGTCCGCTCGCTGCCCTACTTCACCGGCAACGAAGTCTCCTCGCTGCACATCCTGGGGGCCAGCCTGTCGCCGCAGGTGCTCTGGGTGCTGGGCGCCCTGGGGCTGACGGTGGTGGGCCTGAACCTGTACTTCCACTACACCATCACGGGCAAAGCGATGCGTGCCTGCGCCTCCAACCGTGAGGCGGCTTTGCTGATGGGCATCGATGCCACCCTGATGCGCACGCTGGCATTCGCCCTGAGTGCGGGGCTCGGGGCGCTTGCGGGCTGCGTCATGTCGCCCATCACCATGACGCATTACGAGATGGGCACCGGCTTGGCGGTTAAGGGGTTTGCCGCCGCCATCCTCGGTGGGCTCGGCAACCAGAGCGGGGCGCTGTTTGCCGGTCTGGCGGTTGGGCTGGCCGAGTCCTTCAGCGTCGCCGTCCTACCTTCGGCGTACAAAGACGCGGTCGCCTTTGCGATTCTGATTGTGGTGCTGTTTGTACGGCCGCATGGACTCTTCGGTTCGGCTGAGGTAGGCACCTCATCGAGGGAGTTCTGATGGACCGCAGAGCGCCCATCGTTGGAGTGGCGGCCTTGGCGCTACTGGTGGTGGCGGCGCAACTGCTGACCGCGGCTTTGGGGAAGCCCTTCTACCTGACCCAGCTCAGCATGGCGGCCTACTACGCCATGGTGGTTATGGGTCTGTGCCTGGTCATGGGTTACGCCGGCCAGATTTCGCTCGGTCATGGCGCCTTCTTCGCCATTGGCGGCTACACCAGTGCCATCATGACCACCCGCAACCTCGGCGCGGCCCTCCCCGCCAGCGTGCAGGAAGCGCTGCTTCGTCTGGGTGTCCTGACCGCGCGCCAGGACCTCTACGGCGCCCACGCCGTGGCGCTCTCGCCGTGGCTGGCCTGCGTGGCCGCGCTGGGCCTCACGGGGCTGATCGCCCTCGCGCTAGGTTTCCCTGCACTGCGCCTGAAAGGGCAATATCTGGCCATGGGCACTCTCGGCTTTGGCCTCATCGTCTACCGCATCCTGCTGGGCACCGAGGCCTTGGGTGGCGTCGACGGCGTCGTGTCGGTGCCGCCGTGGCGAATCCTGCCGGGCCTGGACGTCAGTGGCGCGCGCGCCTGCCGCCTCTCTAACTACTACATCGCCTGGGGTGCGGCACTGGGTGTGCTGCTGCTCATCCTGAATCTGACCCGTTCCCGCGTCGGCCGGGCGCTGCGGAGCATTCACGATGGTGAGCGTGCCGCCAATGCCATGGGCGTCAACACCGCCGGCTACAAGCTCATGGCCTTTGTCCTCAGCGCCATGATCGCAGCCCTGGCGGGCTGCCTGTTCACCCACTACAACGGTGGCATCGACCCCTCCGAAGCCGGAGTCATGAAGTCGGTGCGCTACGTGGCCCTGGTGGCGGTCGGCGGCATGGCCAATGCCTGGGGGGCGCTGATCCTGGGGGCGGGACTCACCTTCCTGTCGCTGCGCGGCTGCTTTGGGTCGTTCGACCATGCTGTCTTCGGCGCCCTGCTGATCCTTATCATGTCTCTCGCCCCTGATGGTCCGCTCAAACCGCTTGGCGCCCTGCTCGGGCGCCTGCTGCGGCTGGGCACTGGACGCACTGGACACCCTGAACCCTGAACCCTGAACCCTGAACCCATGGACTGCAGCACCTCACAAGCCAGCGCTGCCCCGGCGGCCACGACCGCGGCTGCGGTCCTGGCTGCGGCGGCGCCACTGCTCGAGGTGCGCGGGCTGTCGCGCTCGTTCGGCGGAGTCACGGCTCTGCGCGGCGTGTCCTTCGCGGTTCAGACGGGGCAGATCAAGGCGGTTATCGGGCCGAACGGCGCTGGCAAGACGACGCTCTTCAATGCCATTTCCGGGTTGCTGAAACCGGACCGCGGCGAGGTGTGGTACCGCGGGCAGAGCATCCTCGGCCTGCGGCCCTACCAGATCGCGCGGCGCGGCATTTCCCGCACCTTCCAGAATCTCAGCCTGTTCCCGAGCATGACGGTCGGGGAGAACGTGATGGTCGGGCGCCACTGCCGGACACGCTCTGGCATCCTGTCCGCCATTTTGCGCACCCCTCTGCACCGACGGGAAGAGTACGCCATCCGCAACGCGGCCACGGCGATGCTCGAATTGGTCGGGCTGCCGGACCGCTCGGCCAGTACGGTGGCCAGCCTGTCATTCGGACAGCGCCGGCTGGTGGAGCTGGCCCGTGCGCTGGCCACGGAGCCAGCGCTGCTGCTGCTCGACGAACCCGCCAGTGGCCTGAACACCAAAGAGACCGAAGACCTGGCGCAGGTCGTCCGCCGCATCCGAACGCAGGGGGTCACCATCCTGCTGGTGGAGCATGACATGTCGCTGGTGATGGACGTCTCCGACAGCATCCTGGTGCTCAACTATGGCGAACCCATTGCCGACGGCGAGCCGGCCACCATCCGCAATGACCCGCGGGTGATCTCGATCTACCTCGGAGGAGAGTTCGGTAGTGCTGCAGATTAGGAACATGCGATGTGGCTACGGCAGCCTGGCGGTCATCAAAGGCATCAGCCTGCATGTCGAGGCCGGCGAGATCGTCAGCCTGATCGGCGCGAATGGCGCCGGTAAGACCTCGCTGCTCAAAGCCATTGCGGGGTTGCTGCCGCTGTGGGCGGGGTCCATTCACCTTGACGGCCGCGAGATCAGCGGCACCCCCGCCTGGCGCGGGGTCTCGCGAGGATTGGTGCTCGTCCCGGAGGGCCGCGGCATTTTTGCCGATATGAGCGTGCTGGACAACCTGTTGATCGGCGGCTACCGCAACCGCGACCGGCAACTGGCCATCGACCGGGTGCTCGAACGCTTCCCCCGCCTGCACGAGCGCCGCCAGCAGATCGCGGGTACACTCTCCGGCGGCGAACAGCAGATGCTGGCCATCGCCCGAGCCCTGGTCGCGATGCCGCGCATCCTGTTGCTCGATGAGCCCTCCATGGGCCTGGCGCCCTTGGTCGTCAAGGACGTCTTCGACATCGTCCGCGGCCTGCGCAGCCAGGGGGTCACCGTCTTCATCGTCGAACAGAATGCCGTGGCGGCTCTCGGCATCGCCGATCGGGGCTACGTCCTCGAGACGGGCGAAGTGATCCTGGAGGGCACTGGCGAGGCCCTCCGGGAGAACCCCGAAGTCAAGCGCGCCTACCTGGGCAAAGGCTACCGAGAGGTCTGGGAATGACTGCTTTCGACGCCAAGAATGAAGCCTTGCGTCCGGCTCTCATGGAGCAGATTCAGCTCGAACGCCTGCAGGCGCTCCTGGCCCGGCTGAAACGCAATGTCCGGCGCTACCGCGAACAGCTCGGCGAGGCCCAGGTGGGCTGCCTGGAAGACCTCCGCCGACTCCCTTTCACCAGCCCCGCCGACCTGATTGACGCCTTCCCGTATGGCATGTTCGCCCTGCCGCTGCGGGAGGTCAAACGCCTGCACTCCACGGTGGGCCCCGCTGGCCGCCCCCTGGTGGTGGGCTATACGACCAACGATCTGCGGCACTGGGGTCGGCTCGCTGCCCGCCAACTTGTGTCGGCCGGCGTCACCCCCAACGACGTGGTGCAGATCTGCTTCGAATCCGGCGTCTTCGAGCAGTCCTTTGGCTATGTCACCGCCGCCGAGCAGATCGGCGCCCCGGTCATCCCCGAGGACCCGGTGCATATCGAGTACCAGCTCGAAGTGCTGCGCAACTACCGCACCACAGTCCTGGTCACCACCCCCACCAACGCCATCGAACTGGTGGCCCTGCTGGCCGCTCGGCGCATTGACCCGCAGTCGCTGCACCTACGGAATGTGCTGCTCAGCCGACCGATCGAGGCGCGCCTCAAGAACGAGATCGGGGTGGGACTCTTCGCCGGCGTCCGCTGCACCTTCGGCATTCCCGAGATCATGGATCCGGGCCTGTGCGTCGAGTGCGAATACGGCCATCTGCACACCAACGAAGACCACTTTCTGGTGGAGATTCACGACGGCGAACTGGTCATCACAACGTTGTGCCGGGAGGCCATGCCACTGCTGCGCTACCGGACCCGTCTGGCTTGTACCGCCGTCCGCGAGGAGTGTCCCTGCGGCCGCACCGGCATCATCCTGCATCCGGGGGCCCGTCTGGACGGCCAACTGCGCATCAATGAGATACCGGTCTACGAAGCCCAGATTGCCCAGGTCCTGGCCAAGACCCGGGCGGCCGGCCAGCCCTTCCGCCTTGATATCTCGGAGCGCGGCGTCAGCATCGACATCGCTGTCTCACATGAGTTCTTCGGAGACCAGATGCGCATCCTGGCGAACCTGCGCATCGAGATTGAAGCCGAGTTTCTGGCCCGCCTCGGCATCCAGGCGAAAGTCCGCTACGTCTCCGCCTTGGATTGAGGGCCAAGACCCGCCGCCCGCGGACGGGGCTGGCAGCGCTACTCGAGCTTCAGGCTGGCGGTGGCGTAGGTGTCCTTGAGCTTGCCGCCGGTGATCACGGCGCGGAAGAAGACCGGGTAACTGGCCTTGCCATCGAACTTGCCCGTGCCCGGTCCCAGCTTCACCTGCGCCGCCCATTCCCTGCCATCCTTGGCCCCGCGGCGCAGCAGTTGCAGGCTATTCTGGCCATTCAGGGCGATGGGGGTATAGCTCGAACCGCCGCTCACCTCGACGGTGGCGTCCAGAGCCGGTTGCTCCAGGAAGAGCCGGAACAGCACCTCGTCGCCCTGCTTGAGGACCTCCGGCAGCGGCGCGCCGCCAGCCAGGGTGACCGCCAGGCCGTCCTCTGGCCGACGTACCAGTTGCAGCCAATCCAGGGTGATCGCAGGGCCCGTCTTGACGCTCCCATCGGCCTGTTTGGCGGCGCCAGCGCTGGAGAGGGTCAGGAAACACTGCTTGGCGGTGCCCTCACGGAAAATGGCGTTCACGTAGTGGGTGTCAACGGTGTAGATGCCCGGGCGCAGGGTATGCACGGCGCCGCGAAAGCCAGGTTTGCCGGAGGAGTCCCCGAAGCCGCCCACCAGCCAGCGATAGCCCTCACCCGCGACGTCGCTGATCTTGAGCTGGTAGTAGCGGTAGGCGTTGTCATAAGGGAAGAGGTGGGTGGCGCTGGCGTAGCCCTCGGCTGCGGTGCAGGCAATGACCACCCCGCCACCGTCCTTCGGCTCCAGCTTGAGCTTGGCGGCATCGACGACCCACTTGTCATCCTTGCCGTCCCAATTGAACTTCGGGGCCGTGCTCAAGGGAGTGAAGTCCTCCCGCCAAAGCCGGGGCGCGCCGACGGTCTCGGCGGCGGAGGTGGGCAGCGTGGGCGCCTGGGCCGTGGCGGCCTCGGGCTGCAGCGCCGTGGTCGGACCGGCGCCGATCTCGGCGTAGGCTTCAATCTCGCGCAGCTTGACCCCCCGGACCCCGGCGCCGTCCGCCTTGGCCAGGGCCGTCAGCCTGAGCTTCAGCACCGGGGTTGCCGCCGCAAAGCGCAGCTCGGTGATCGGGGTGCGGTTACCGCGGACGGCGGCCACCTGCACCCTGCCGTCGGCGGCCTGCAGGCGCAGGTCGAAGTCCAGCAGATTCGGGGTGTAGAGAACGACGCGCCCGATCTGCTCCTCCCGCGCCAGGGTCAGCTCCAGGGTGCAGGGCTTGTCGGTGTGGCTAAGGGTCCAGCCGTCATCGTCGAGAACCCCGTTGATGGCGTAGTAGTAGTACTGGCTGAACCAGGGCGCATAGAACCCCTCCCCCGAGCGCGCCAGCACGCCGCGGCTCCAGTGCAGCAGGTTGCCGGGCTTGACACAGGCCGCCTCTTGCGCCTTGATCTCCGCCGCAACCTGAACCATGGTGGCCAGGGTCGCGCCGGCCGGGTCGGTCGTATAGACATGCACCGCCCCCGCCTCGAAGCGGTCCGTGAAGCTGCCCTCGACCGGCACGGCCGTGCGGCCCTCGCTCACGACGTACAATGAGGCGACGCCCTTGAGCAGCGGGTGACTGATGGCAGCGCTGCGGCTCCCAGCCTTGAGGTTTGAGACCATCAGGTAGAGCTTGCCAGCCGCCTCTCCCGCCCAGGCGATCATCTCGGCATCGGCCACGACGGTGGGTGGCGTCACGGGGTTAGCCGACGCAGCCTCCAGGAAGCGCACTTCGCGCCAGATTGGCGGCAGGCCGTAGCGCAAGCGCGGCTCCGGCATGAAGAAGGGGGTGACGTAGGCGGTGTAGCCCTTGCAGCCCTGCGCCAGGGCGGTGAGGTACTGGTGCCGCATCACCTCATAGGAGTACGGTGGCGTCTTGCCGTATTCGACGTTGAAGTGCGCATCCGCCGACGCGGCCCAGGGGGTCATCATGATCGCCTGGCCACGGCGCAATACCTCCCGACAGCGCTTCATGAAGTTGGGCACGTATTCCCATTCCGGCGAATAGGGGTCGGGGCTGAGCAGATCGCAGGTCTTGTAGCCATGGGTGACGATGCCGTCGAGAGTGTCGTTGGTGACCATCAGCGGATGATACGGGTCCAGCTCCTGCATGAAGGCGTAGGTCGCCTCCATCCAGTCGGAACGCGCATCGTTGATCTCGGGCTCATCGGCGAGGTAGTAGCCCAGCACCCCCGGCTCGGCGCGGACCGCGGCCACCAGTTGGCGCAGCAGCTCCTGCATGCCCTCGCTGGGAGCGGGCAAGGTCTTGATCTCATCCACCAGCTCCTTGCCAGCGCCGGGCTTCTGCCACAGTTTGAAGGTGACAAAGAGCCGGCCGGGCTCAATGCTGACCACCGAGTACACGCCCCGCTGCCGGAAGGGCTCCCCGATCTGCGCCTCGACCTCGGCCGGCGTGAGGCCGCTGAGCACCACCGGCGTCGACAGATCCTGAAGCGCTACCACCTCGGCGCGCGGGTCCTCGGTCGGAATGCCGCCGTACCAGCCGCAGAACAGCTTTGGCTTACCGTTGACGAGCACATTGCCGAGCTCGTCCACCCGCACCTCGCTGCCGGGAGCAGGCGCCAGCTTGCGGATCGTGGTTGCCGTCTCGACGACGGTGGCGCCATCCTGACCCAGGGCGCGAACCGTGAGCGCGTAGGTCCCCACCGGCAGCGTCGCAGCGTCCAGTTGCAGCTCCCCCGCGAGCTGGGCCAGGGTCGCCTTGCCGGCGCCGACCTCGCGACCATCGGCCGCGCGCAAGGCGTAGGCCACCTGCGCTGTCCTGGCGGCGATATCGGCAGCCAGGGTGACGCGGAAGACGATGGCGGGCACACTCTCGGTGGCGTAGATATTGCCCCGGCAGACCGGCTGCCGCACGTCCACTGCCAGCGGGCGGTACTCCGCATCCAGGCGCTTGACGACTATCTTGACCGGCTCGCCCAAGACGGTGTCGGTGGCCGTGAGCTGAATGGCCGCATCGCTGTCGCCGGCGCGTACCTTGAGCCCGGCCAACGTTACCGTCTGACTGGCGCCAGCCGCCAGTTCAAAAGCGGCCGCCGTGACCGCCGACTCGGGAGCCAGAAACCTCTCAGCACTGAACCGCAAGCTCCGCGCCTGCTTGCCGTCGTTGGTCACCGGTACCCGTAACTCGACGGCGTTGATGCCGCTGCCGCCGCCGCTAACCGTGACCTTCGGCTCGCCGAACGTGACCGCGAAGCGGCCGTAGTCAGCCGCCACATCCGTAAGCTTACCGAAGAGCTTGGGCTGGTGGAAGTTGCCCTTGAGCGGTGCCCAGGTGCTGAGCTCCAAAGTCCCGGTGGCGTGCCGCTCGCGGGTGACATTCCACAGCCACGTCGCACCGGCGTCCGGCCTGAGTTGCAGCGCCGCCAGCGGGACGCGCACTTCGCAGCGCCACACCTTCGCCGCCAAATCCACGCTGCCGGCGGCCAGCAGCGGACACTCCCAGCGCTTCACATGAACCAGCCCGTAGTCCGCGCCCAGGTCGTCATACCAGGCGCCCTTGGAGTTGACCACGAAATGGTGGTAGTAACGGCCGTCGCCCGCCGGGTCCATGAACAGCTCCAGGCAGTCGTCGGCGTAGACCTCGCTGTCGTGCGCCGTGTAGGTCGCCTTCAGGGTCTCGATCTGCGGCTCGTCGCACTCGGCGGCCACGTAGATCGCAGCGCCGTCGTAGAGCACCTTGAAGCGGGTCTGGACCGCCGCCGACCGCGGCGCGCCAGCGTTGTCGCGGGCGGCGCTGGCCGAGACAAAGTCGCTCTGCCAGGCGCCCTTGCCCCAGGCGGCTTCGTCCAGCCTGCCGTCGATCTTGACCTCGCCCTGGCGGACCACGGCCACCAAGGGCGACGCGGCCCGGACGGAAAGCGCGGCCAGCATGATGGCGGCAAAGCCTCTGCAAAGAGCATTCCGCATGACGAACCCCCCAGGTCAGAAAGTGGGCAAAACAAGGCCAGGATTCAGTAGAAAGCATTATAGAGGTCGGCCCAGGGAAATCAATGAAGGGGGGTATCCACTTGGCGCAACCGACCGTCACAGGTAGCGTAGGGAGGTTGGACACGGGCGCAAGTCAGCTCCGTAGGGGTTCGCTTGTCTGAGAACCGCAGAGGGTCGAGGGCCTGCCCGCCGTGGTGGGTCGATA
>CAILKC010000217.1 GCA_903834675.1 uncultured Victivallales bacterium
CCCGGCTTCCACGAGCTGCCGCGTGGCGGCGATGTCCTGGGCCGACGGGGTAGGGTCTCCCGATGGATGGCCGTGTACCAGAATGAGTCTGGAACACGAGAGTCGGACCGCTTCCCTGAAGGCCTCGCGAGGATGGATTTGGGTACGGTCCGCCAGGCCCATCGTGAGCATGGCGTCGGCAATCAGTCCATTCTTGGCATCGAGCAGCAGTGCATGCATCTGCTCCTGCTCGCAGGGCGTCAGGATTGGCCGCATCAGACGGGCCGTGTCCTCGGGCGACTGGAGCAGAGGTCGCTGGGTCGAGACGTAGTTGGCGAATGCTTCCATGACGGCACGGTAGTCGGGCAGCAGGCAGGGACCGGTGCGGGTCGAGTCAGGGCGCATGAGGTGCCTCCTTTCGGGCTTTCCGGGGGTGAAGAACGAGGCGCGGCCGCAGTAACGGGCCGGCTCAGGTGATTATGCCTTACGGGAGGGCACGATTTCAGGCGGGAAGACGGCAGGCAGAGGTCGGGAGCATGCGTACAGGGGCGAAATGCTGCGCCGCGGTGCCGGAAGGTGGATTCCAGGGGAGGAATCGGGCCTGTCAGCTGGTAACGGTTACCACTTCGGGCCTCAGACGACGACCTGCGGTCCCGCAGGTCCCCGAGATCGAGCATGGCAGTCGCCAGGCTGTACCAAACGTCACCCCGCGCCGACTCCTATCTGGCCGAAATAGCCAGATGCGGGGACCAATGCGTGGTTCATGGGGCCGCGGAACAGCCAATGACAGAGCCCGGCGGCGGCAACGCCACCGGGACCGGGTCAGGCAATTATGCCGCAGGAACATGCTGCACTTAAGGATGGCGGTAATGAGCTGGGTTCCATGCGACGGCGCGGCGAACAACATGCCGGCGCCTGAGCAGGTGACCAGGCGAAAGGTCTGTGCCGACGGTGAAACACGACGACCGATATTCACCCGGGCCTCACGCGCGCGATATCCAAGTGGAAACCGAGACCTCAGCTTCAGAGTTCGTCAGCAACCCGTCCCCCAAAGGGGGACGGGTTGGGTGCCGGTCCTCTTTGCCACCAATTCCAGTATTCGTGCACCTCAAAAACGGGCAAAATCAGCCGGTAAGCGATGATTCTGCAAACGGCATGCGGATGACGTGGAAATAGGGCTTGACCTGGCGGCGGTGGCGACGGAAGTCAGCTCTACTCGCGGCAACGAGAGCTGGTCGACGTATCAGCTGATCGCAACACTCGATCCTGCTCGATCTGTCGCAGGTGTGCGCTCCGCGGCAGGAGAACACGGGTCGAGCGGCCGACGTGGTAGTGAAGCTGGGTGGATTTCCTGGGGTGCGCAGCAGCTTGGCCGTTTTCGGTCCCAGCCGTGTCGCTGCAGCGTGGCGCCATGGACGGACGTGGGTGCGGGGACCAAACCAACCGGAAAGAAAAAGGCGCTTGCGCTGGCGGCGTTGGCACTTCTTCGGCCATGGAGAAGGACCAACCAGGCCGCTGTCGACTGGGCATGGCTCAGACGGTTCCGTGGCTCATAGTGGCTTTTAAGCCGTCAAACAGTAGGGAAACAGGGGTACAGGTGGGAACTGTTAGGGACAGCACTCTGAGTCGTAAGTGCTTGATTTGCAGTTGTGCCGGAGGAGGGACTCGAACCCTGCGGATAGCCAGCGCTGCAAATGTCTATAAGCCAGCATGTTATGCTGTACTCGTTGAAGTTCATATCGTTGTGAACTTCTTCGGTGACCTCCCATGACCCTCCACAGCCCGCCAAAACCGGCGACGACCGCCCTGGAGTTGAAGGACATTTGAAGGACGGGCGGGCGTCACCCAACGACGGCACGTCGGTGTCCGGTCCCGCGTCCCACCCGGAACTGGGCAGGAAGGCCCCGCAGAACAGCCCAGAACGCGTCGAGCCATCAGAAAAGCGCGTCCGGGGTCACCGCCGCCTCACAGGGGCCTCAGCGGTGTTTGTAGCGAGCCGTCACAATGCGTCGTGTGGCGGTTCCGCTGTTGTTGGGCAGATGGGCTTCAGCGGGACGGCTTCCCCAACGGGGAGGGAAATGGGGACTACCCAAGTCCTTTCCTGAGCCAACCAAGCAGAGATCGGGACTTCTGGAATGCCCCCCCGCAATGCCGCTGCATATCACGCACGAGTTCACACCTACCATAGGATGTGACCTCGTGTTCCAGTAATTGGCTCAAACTGGCCAGAACTCCTGACGAGGCGATGGCCTGGATGTCACGTCCAAGCAGGAATGCCGCAGTCTCCAGCTCATCGTCTGGCATCTCGCTCCAGTCGTCGATGGTATCGACCTTCTGGGGGAACATCGCGGCGAAGTTCGCCAGGATGGAGTAGACATCCTCGACGTGCTTCCTACGCACCGGATTCTCCTGGCGATCCTTCCATGCGACCAGTTTCAGGATGACAAGGGAAGGCACGGTCAGTACCCGGAACTCGCACCACCCCGATTCCACCGGCACGGCGAAGACGGCGGCAGTATCCAAAGCCTCCTGGAAGCCTGCCATGTTCATTTCGACGCCGTCCGTCGGCCAGGTGATGACAGTGCTGTTGTCCCGCTCTTGTGCGATGCCACCGAAAGGCAACAGATCAAGCGGCAACCCGTTGGGGGCTATGAGTCGTTCCGGATGGCTCCGTTCCGCTGAGTCGACAAAGCCTTCGTCTGCAAGCAGCGCCGAACGAAGGCTCTCGTATTCGCCCCAGTCGCTCACGCACACAGCAAAGTCAACGTCCTGCGTTTTTCGCGTGGGCGTGATGCCGTGGGAGTGCAGCAACCACACGTCCCGTGCGAATGCGCCGACGACGACGAGATCGAGGGACAACGCCTCCGCGCACCGAGTTACTGCGGCTATCAGCTCGACAGTCGATGGATCAATCTTCGTCAAACGCTGCCCGGAGGAAACGCTCATAGATCTCGTCCCTGACCTCCAGGTTCCTGCCCTCTCCCGAAGCCGTTAAGTCGGCATAGACAAGGAGCGAAGGCGTGATCTCCGACGTGTCACTCAGAGGCCGCCAGAACACTGACCTAAGGACGACCTCAGTGCTAGCAGCCGGACGATTGAGAAGCTCAGAATGCCGGAATCGCCAGCGAGCCAATGGCTCATCGATATAGAGCGTCTCAATGCCCGGGGTCAGCATACCGGTCAGACGTTGGGCAGCACTCTCGCCCCCCCACATGCCATCCAGCTCGGGGTCACTCACTGAGATGCGGTCGAGGACATTCTTGGGGTAGTAGCGATCACTATAGGCCACTAACCAGTCTTGGAGCAGCCTCTTCCTGTCGAGAACATGGACGGAGCGGACGGACTCCCGGTGGAGATGACCGCTCTCAGTCAGCAACCGGCGCACCTTGCTGGCGGACCCCAACGAAAGGCGTGCGGCACCGGCCAGCCAAGTCACCGTTAAGGGCCATTTCCAGGTCCGCGATTCTGTGCCTGAGAGCAGGATGGCGAACGTACCCCGTATGAGTGCGTCAGTCCATGGGTCACGAGGCGCTCTGCCGGTGTCAGGAGACGTTGGCGACCGCTCGCCGGTTACCCGAAGTCGGAAGCTGGGAAGCGAAAGGCTGACGTTGCCCGCCGCATCCACGTACTCACACCCTGCCTCTTCCAGAAGTTGGCCGCGCTTCCTGGTTACCTGGTTGGTCAGAAGGAGAACCGGAAGACGAGCCTCCCTTAGCACCCTTTCTGCCCGAACAACATCAGAGCTGTTCATGTTGTTCCGCAAGATGACCGAGTAGTCCCGGCTACTGCCGTGTCCCGTCAGAGTCGCCAGGAAGTCGGCCAGCGAGTCTTCGGCGTCCGCACGCGTCCGCTCGGCCTTCACGCCATGACGCTCAAGCACACGCCAGCAGGATTCTGCGAGCTTTGCGCTATCGTACCAACTCATACTCACACCCTAGCATGGTCGGAAGTTTTTTCAAGGTGTGTTTTTTTCACGACTCGTGAAAGTTATACCTACATGAAATGCGTGGGGGGTTGACAGAGAGCCAGAGCGTTGGGCAGGGCAAACCGACACGAGAACGCTTGTGTTCAGACGCTCCCTTGGCACGCGATACGCGTCTCCTGCTGCCGATGCCGGGCGCGCTGATTGCACCGTGCCCGGTCGGTCACTATCGTTCACGGTGGCGTCTGTGACCCGTCAGACACCGATAGCCCCATGCGCATCCTCGTCCTCGCAGACAACGACGACTTCACCTGGACCGGTCCCAGCCAGCCCGTGGACCTCGTCGTGGCCTGCGGGGACGTGTATGACCCTCTGATCTTGAGCGCTGCCAAGGCGTTCTCTGCGGCCCGCGTGTTCGCAGTCAAGGGCAATCACGACTTGCCCGGCGTGTTCCCGCCGCCGATCACTGACCTGCACCTCAAAGTGGTCACCCTCGCCAACGGCCTGCGCATCGGCGGGTTCAACGGCTCATGGAGGTACAAGCCCAGGGGCCATTTCCTCTACGACCAGGACGAAGCGGCGGCTTTGATTCAGCAGCTTCCGCCCGTGGATATCCTGGTCACCCACAACTCCCCAGCAGGCGTCCATGAGCGGGATGTTGATGTTCACCAAGGGTTCTTGGCGCTCTCCGACTACATCGGCAGGCACTCGCCAAGGCTGGTCATCCACGGCCATCAGCATGTGAACCGGGAGACCCTGGTTGGCGAAACACGGGTCGTGGGGGTATACGGGAGTATGGTTGTGGAGATTGCTTAGCGTGTCCCTTGAAGCCAGCCGCTACCGGAAGGTGGAGTTCCAGGAATGCAGCCTGCCTACCAACTGACCGTTTCGCTGATCGACAGCAGGCCCAGGATATGGTGACGGGTGCTCGTCTCAGGAACGTGCGGCTGAAGAAACTCCGCCACATCATCCAGGCCGTCATGCCGTGGACGAACGGCCACTTCTACCAGTTCAGCTTCTCGGATGCGATCTACTCAGGCCCGGCGTTCCACATTGGGAAGACCCTGGCCCAGTGCAGATCCGGGACGAGTCCGAATCCGTGCTGAGGAAAGTTGCAGTGACTCACGGCTGCGTTCTTGCCTACCTCTCCGTTGCCTGTGTCTCTGCCGGTTGCGCGGCAAGCCATGCCTGCCCTTTGTCGGTCAGGCGGTAGCGTTGCAGACTGCTGCGCGGCTTGTCGGGGATGGTCATCTCCGCCAGTCCAGCGGCAAGAGCAGGCACCAGGTACTTCTGACGGAAGTTCACTCGCCCCTGAAGGTGAAGGGCGGTCTGCAATTCCCGCCCCGTCATCTCGCCGTTCAGCCCCGACAACAGGCGTCCAACTTCGCCTGTGACTTGATCTGTGACTTGTTTCGCGACTTGATCCGTGACTTGTTCGGTGGCGACCAGTTCAGGTGCCTTTGCGTCTGCGGGCGTCGGTTTCCCACGGAACGTTATGAGGAAACCCCCGGTGGACTCCTCCAGGGTGGGTTCGGGCAGTCCAGCGCCCTTGCAGGCGTCCAGCATGCGCGGGATGCCGCTGCCGTAGCGCTCGATGATCTCAAGGTCGTGGAAGACCTGGGCGATCAGCTTGTTGCGCGGCCTGGACGCGTGCGTGCGCCGATACAGGTCCGCGACGGTGACGCCAAACGGGAGGAAGCCGGGACTCCAGATGCGGATGTGATCGTCAAAAACCTTGATCTGGATGTCGGCGGTATCGCCGTAGTCCCGGTGACAGACGGCGTTGACGACGGCTTCGCGCAGGGCCTCCAACGGGTAATCCCATACCTGTTCACGCCGGGGCTTGCCGGTGATCACGAACCGGACATTGGTGTGCTTCTTGAGAAAGTCCATGGTTTCGTCGATCTGTTCGACAATCGTCCCCTCGATCAGGCGGTCGTCGAGGATGTCGATCTCGGTACTGAACCGTCCGCAGTGCATGGTGGCCTGCACCAGCGGTGACTGCGGGCGCTTGCCGAAGAGAAGGACAGCAGCCCACGTTGGGCAACCGTCCCGGACGAGTTCGAGCTTCTCCAGCGTCTCGCGTGGATCGGTACCCCCGCAGCCTCACCTTGACCCTGCCCTTGGCGTTGGCAGTCGAGTCGCTCTCACCGCCAGCCTAACCTACCATGCCCTGCCCGTAAGTGTTAGCGGAGTGCTCTGCCGCCACGGGTTGCAGGAGTGGCTCAGGCCCGTATCTTCTTACGATGCAGTTGCCGTGGTGGGCGGCTGGCCTGCCCAGCGCCACCTGCACGTCGGATGGAGAGGGAACGAAAGCTCACGCATGCCCAAGCTGACTCTGTCACAACTGGAATCGCTGCTCTGGCGCTCCGCTGACATCCTGCGGGGCAGTATGGATGCGTCCGAGTTCAAGGACTACATCTTCGGCATGCTGTTTCTGAAGCGGCTGTCGGATGCGTTCGAGGAGGAGCAGGAGCGCATCGTCGCCTACTACGTGGGCAAGGACCGCTCGCAGGCTGACGCCAGCGCCCTGGCGCAGGAGCAGGATGAGTACGTGGACAGCTTCTTCGTGCCGGAACGGGCACGGTGGTCGACCCTCAAAGACCTCAAGCACGACATCGGGGCGGAACTGAACAAGGCTACGGAAGCCATCGAGGAGGCCAACCCTATCCTCGAAGGCGTGCTGGTCAGCATCGACTTCAACATCAAGAACAAGCTCTCGGATCAGAAGCTCCGTGATCTCCTCAGCCACTACGGCACCTACCGGCTCCGCAACGATGACTTCGAGCGCCCGGACCTCCTGGGTGCGGCCTACGAGTACCTGATCAAGATGTTTGCGGACTCCGCAGGTAAGAAGGGCGGCGAGTTCTACACCCCGGCAGAGGTGGACGACCTCATGGTGCGTCTGCTGAAGCCCGCCGAAGGTATGAGGGTCTATGACCCGACAGCCGGGTCGGGCGGCATGCTCATCCACACCAAGCAGTACATCGCTCAGCACGGCGGTAACCCCGCCAATCTCTCGCTCTACGGCCAGGAAATGAACCTGAGCACGTGGGCCATCTGCAAGATGAACATGTTCCTGCACGGGATCATGAATGCGGACATCGCCAAGGGCGACACGATCCGGGAGCCGAAGCACACCAAGGGCGGCGAGTTGATGACCTTTGACCGGGTCATCGCCAACCCGCCGTTCTCGCTCGACAACTGGGGTTTCGACGCCGTACAGCACGACCCGTGGGGCCGGTTCCCATTCGGACTGCCGCCCAAGGGTCAGGGCGACCTGGCGTTCGTCCAGCACATGATCGCCAGCCTCAACGGCGAAGGCATGCTGGCGGTGGTGATGCCGCATGGGGTGCTGTTCCGGGGCAGCAGCGAGAAGCGCATCCGGGAGGGGATCATCAAGCGTGACCTGCTGGAAGCGGTGGTCGGGTTGCCCGCCGCCCTCTTCTACGGCACCGGCATCCCGGCCTGCGTCCTGATCGTCAACCGGAACAAGCCTGTGGCTCGGAAGGGCAAGGTGCTGTTCATCAACGCCGAGCTGGAGTACGACGAGGGCAAGAACCAGAACCGGCTGCGGGACGAGGACATTCAGAAGATCGTGAGCACGTTCGAGGCGTTTGCCGACGCCCGCCGCTATGCCCACGTCGCCACGGTCGAGGAGATAGAAGCCAACGACTTCAACCTGAACATCCGGCGCTATGCCGACACCTCGCCACCACCGGAACCGTTCGACGTGCGTGCTGTTCTCCACGGCGGCATCCCGAAGTCAGAGCTGGCTGCGGACTATGCCCAGGAGACCCTTGCCGGGTTCGATGTGAGCTGCGTCTTCAGCGAGCGAGGCCCGGACTACTACGAGTTCCGGCCTGAGATCACCAAGCGGGAGCAGATTGCAGAGTTCGCAGGTACTCAGGCACCTGCGGTGCTCGCCCAGTTCGAGCGCTGGTGGGACAAGTACAAGGTGACCCTGCACGACATCGAGCGGGAGTGCGCCGAAGCCGATGCCACGATGAAGGGCTACCTGCGGGAGCTGGGGTATGAGCGTTGACGACAGAAGCCACAAGTCGGAAGGCGGAACTGGCGGGCCAGGGGTTACCCAGTGGCTGGCGGCATGCCTGCATGGCGGAAATCGCAGCGATCAACCCTCGGCTTGAGGTCCAGGTCCAACCGGACTTGGAGGTCTCCATGGTCCCGATGGATGCCGTGTCCACGAGCGGGCGCATGCTCTACGACCGGGCCGTGCGGTGCGGTGACATCCCCAACGGCCTTCCCGCCTTTCGGGATGGCGATGTCCTCTTTGCCAAGATTACGCCGTGCATGGAGAACGGCAAGGGTGCTCATGTGCTTGGGCTGAGGAACGGCATCGGCTTTGGGAGTACCGAGTTCCACGTCTTGAGGGCCAATGCAAGGGGGGACGCACGGTTCCTCTTCTACTGGACCCAATGGCCATCCTTCAGGTCCGTGGCCCAAGCGAATATGACAGGCTCGGCAGGGCAGAGAAGAGTGCCTGCTGATTTCCTGGCTGCTTTCCGGTTGCCTCTCCCCCCACTCCCCGAACAGCAGAAGATCGCCGCCGTTCTGTCGTCGGTGGACACGGCCATCGAGAAGACCGAAGCCCTGATCGCCAAGCTCCGTGACCTCAAGACCGCCATGATGCAGGAGCTGCTCACCAAGGGCATCGGCCATACCCGGTTCAAGGACTCGCCTGTGGGGAGCATACCGGCAGAGTGGGAGGTGGTGAGGCTGGGCAGTGTGCTGAAGCTCGTGGAAGGGCGTTCTGTTGAGATGCAAGACGATAGCGACTACCGGTTGGTGACAGTCAAGAGGCGCTACGGGGGAGTGGTGAATCGTGCGGTGGCAAAGGGGCGTGAGATACTCGTCAAAACCCAATTCCGGCTGCACGCTGGCGACTTCCTGGTCTCCAAACGCCAGATAGTGCATGGGGCTTGCGAGGTGGTGCCAGCCGACTTGGACGGGGCGACTGTCTCAAACGAGTATGAGATCCTCCGGCCCACCCAAGCCCTGCACATGGGTTTCCTCCGGTGGCTCTCACAGACTCGGCTGTGCCAGGATCAGTTCTCCAGAAACAGCGTGGGCGTCCACATCGAGAAGATGCTCCTGAAGACTGACGATTGGCTGCGTGAGTCGATCCCACTCCCCGGCCTGCCTGAACAGGTATCCATCGCCGCTTCCATTGACTCGGTCCATACCAGGCGGGGGATGCACGAGGCACGTCTCGCCAGCCTCCACTTCCTCAAGAAAGCCCTGATGCAGGACCTGCTGACGGGGCGGGTACGGGTGAAGGTGTGATGGCCGTTGACTCGAACCCGGTGGCGGGATAGAGTCCAGTCAAAGGTCCTCAACTGCACTGGAGATACGAGCCGATGACGACGAAGGAACTGATCGCGGAGGCGGTCGCCCTGCCGGTGGAGGATCGGGCACTGGTTGCGGAGTCTATCCTGCGGAGCCTTAACGCGCCAGAGACTGACATCGACCGGAGATGGGCAAAGGTCGCGCGCCGACGTCTGGCTGAGCTTCGCTCCGGCAAGGTAACGCCAGTTCCAGGGGAAGAGGTCTTTGCCCGCGTCTGGAAACGACTTGGCGTATGAGTCACTCCTTCCACCCCGAGGCCGAAGCCGAGTTCCTCGCTGCGATCGACTACTACGAGGACTGCGATGAGGGGTTGGGGGTTGACTTTGCGGTTGAGATCCGGTCTGCCATTGACCGTGCCATGCAGAACCCGCGAGCTTGGGCCGTACTTGAGGACGAGGTTCGACGTTGCCAGACGAAACGCTTCCCGTATGGCGTTCTCTATTCGGCAGAGCCCGATGGTATCTTCGTCGTCGCCGTCATGCATCTCCACAGGGATCCGGATTACTGGAAACACCGGAGATAGGCTTCGCCGAACCGGCCCCATGCAGCCGGACTTCTACCGTCAGCGGCAGAGGGGCGGCGATGGAAGCTAGGGTGTGCCACTCACAATACCGTGTTGGGAGCACTGTCGGCGTGCGATCTCGGACCCCTATTTCATGCCGAGTGGAGGCGAAGGGTGGACTACGACCAGCGGTACTGGCAGAAGGCCATGGCCCATGCCTGACCACGAACACACCACCGTCGAGCGCCCAGCCATAGACCAGCTCATCGGGCTGGGCTACTGCTGGATCGACGGTGCGGAGTTCGCACCGGGTGCCCCGGCTGGCGAGCGCCAGAGCCTGCGGGACGTGGTGCTCGAACCCCGGCTGCGTGCTGCTGTCCGCCGCATCAACCCCTGGATCAGCGACGACAACCTGGCCAAGGTGGTCCGAGACCTGACCGTGGTGCAGGCCGCATCCCTGATCGAGGGCAACCAGTTCATCCACGAGAGCCTGGTCCGCTACCTGTCGTATGACCAGGATCTGGGCAAGGGGCGCAAGGGGCAGACGGTCAAGGTCATCGACTTCGACAACCCGGACAACAACGAATTCATGGTGGTGAGCCAGTTGCGGGTGCAGGGACCGACCGAGGTCATCGTCCTCGACCTCGTCATCTTCGTCAACGGCCTGCCGCTGGCGGTGATCGAGTGCAAGTCGCCATACATCACCGACCCGATGGAAACGGGGATCGACCAGCTCATGCGCTACATGAACCGGCGACACCCGCTGGACCAGGAAGGTGCCGAGCGGCTGTTCTGGTACAACCAGGTCTCCGTCGCCACCTACGGGGACCAGGCCAGGATGGGCACCGTCAGTGCGCTGCCCGAACACTTCCTTGAATGGAAAGACCCGTACCCGCTGACCCTGGCTGACCTTGGCGGCAAGCCGAAGTCACAGCAGACCCTTCTGGCCGGGGTGTTCCGCAGGGAGACGTTCCTCGATCTGGTCCGCAACTTCGTGGTGTTCGACACCGTTGACGGGCGGACCATCAAGAAGGTGGCCCGCTATCAGCAGTTCCGGGCGGTCTGCAAGGCAGTCCAGCGGCTGAAGCATGGCGGCTCACGGCGGGAACGGGGGGGGATCGTCTGGCACACACAGGGCAGCGGTAAGTCGCTGACCATGGTCTTCCTGGCGGCGAAGATCAGGCGTGAGCCGGAGCTGAAGGACCACAAGCTCGTCTTCATTACGGACCGCACCGCTCTGGACGAACAACTCACGGACACGCTCCGGCGCTGCCAGGATGAGACCGTCCACCACGCCGGAAGCATCGCCAGGCTGAAGGCGCTGCTGCGCAAGGACAGCAGCGACCTCGTGATGGGCATGCTCCAGAAGTTCCAGGAAGACGACTGGGGCGACCCGGAAGTCCTGAACGCCAGCGACAAGATCATCCTGATGGTGGACGAAGCGCACCGGGGGCAGTACACCACGCTTGGCGTCAACATCAACGTCGGTCTGCCCAATGCGGTGAAGATTGCCTTTACGGGCACGCCGCTGGTCAAGTCGCAGAAGACCACGAACGAGTTCGGGACGTACATCGACACCTACAAGATTGACGAAGCGGTCAGGGACGGGGCCACGGTCCAGATCGTCTACGAGGGGCGTGAAAGCCAGACCAAGGTCACCGGCGACTCCCTGGACCGCCTGTTTGAACAGTACTTTGCCGAGAAGACGGCAGCGGAGCGGGCGGAGATCAAACGCAAGTACGGGCAGGAGCTGGCGGTGCTGGAAGCCCCGAAGCGGATCGAGATGGTCTGCCGGGATCTGCTGGACCACTACCGGCAGCACATCCAGCCCAACGGCTTCAAGGCCATGGTTGTGACCGCCAGCCGCCTTGCCGCCATCCGCTACAAGGAGGCTCTCGACCGCCTGAACGCCCCGGAATCCGCCGTGGTCATCTCCGGGGCGCACAACGACGAGCCGTTCTACCACCCGCACAGTGACCCGGTACACGTCCATCAGGCCATCGAGCGGTTCAAGAAACCGATGGCCGAAGACCCGCTGTCGCTCATCATTGTCAAGGACATGCTGCTGACCGGGTTCGACGTGCCGGTGTGCCAGGTGATGTACCTGGACCGCAAGCTCACCGACCACACGCTCCTTCAGGCCATCGCCAGGGTGAACCGGACTCGGCGTGGGAAGTTCCGGGGCTACGTGGTGGACTACTACGGCCTGTCCGATTACTTGCAGGAGGCGCTTGAGGTCTTCTCCAAGGATGATGTCGAGGGCGCTCTGAAGCCGCTGAAGGACGAGTTGCCCCGGCTGGAGCGGCGGCATGCCAGGGCGGTGCGGTTCTTCGAGGGGATCGACCGGGACAACCTCGATGCCTGCGTGGACGCCTTGGAGGACAGCGACGTGCGGGGCGAGTTCAATCTGGCCTTGCGGCAGTTCCTGGAGAGCATGGACATTGTCATGCCCAACCCCATGGCGGCACCGTTCATCCCCGATCTGAAAGGGCTTGGGCTGATCCAGATCCGGGCAAGGAACCGATTCCGGCCAGCCAACCCGGATCTGTTCGGGTGCGGCGAAAAGGTGAGGCAGCTCATCGACGCCCACGTCTACTCGACCGGAGTGGACCCGAAGATCCCACCGCTGGAAGTCTTCGACCCCGGCTTCCCGGCCTACGTTCAAGCGGCCAAGACGCCACGGGCACGGGCCAGCGAGATCGAGCACGCCATCAAGCACCACATCACGGTCCACCTGGAACAAGACCCCGAGTACTACCGCAAGCTCAGCGAGAAGCTACAGGGGATCATCCAGGCGCACCATGAGAAGTGGGAAGTCCTGGTCCAGCTCCTGCTCGACTTCCGGGGGACCATGGAGACCGAGCGAGCCGAACGGGCAGAAGACCTGGGGCTGACCGACCGGGAGTATGCGTTCTACAACATCCTGCGGGCAGAGGTCGGAACCCCTGCGGACGTGCCGCTCTACACCCTTGAGGATGAGGTTCGCCGGGTCAACGCACGGCTGGTGGCGGAGCTGGAAACGGTCACCGGGATCGTGGACTTTTTCAAGAAGGCAGACGAAGAGAAGCGGGTGCGGTTGACGATCAAACGGACGCTGATGAACTCGAAGCTGCCTCTGGACGCCAAGGCCCGCAGCCGGATCGTGGACCGGTTCATGGAGCTGGCACGAGTCAGGTTCTGAGGAAAGGCAATTGATGAGCGTTTCCGCCAAAGTGCTTCACTGGCTACCCAGGACTCTCTGCATCCTGGCCATCCTGTTCGTCAGCACGTTCGCACTGGATTCCTTCGCCCCTAACCTCACCCTCTGGCAGCAGTTGGGTGCGTTCCTCATCCATCTCATCCCGTCGTTTGTCCTGCTGGCGCTGCTGCTGGTCGCCTGGAGATGGGAGCTTGTCGGCGGGATAGCGCTTGCGGCGACTGGCCTTGTCCTGAGCTTTCCGGTGTTTGCGCTGAACTACCGCAGAACCCACTCCATCGGGACGTGCCTGGGCATCATCCTGATGATCACCATGCCATTCGTGGTCGTGGGGGTTCTCTTCATCGTGAGCCATTACCGGACGAAGAGAGAGCTTCTGGCGACGTGACCGAGTAGCCATGCCCATTGCCTACACAACGATCCGCAGGAAGGGACGCAAGACCGCCAGTCTGACGGTGGCCCCGGACAACTCGGTTGCCATAACAGTGCCTGCACACCTGAGCGATGAGCAGGTGGCGGGGCTGGTCCGCCGCAAGAGCGCCTGGATTCGGAAGAAGATCGCCTTCAACCGAGAAGTCCTGCATCCGCACCGGCGCAAGGAATACGTCAGCGGGGAAGCCTTTGCCTACCTGGGGCGCAACTACCGGCTGAAGGTTGAGACCGGGGCCGAACAGGGCGTTGAGCTGAAGAACGGACGGTTCCATGTCCGTGTGCCAGCGGCACTGGTCGGTAAGGAGCGTGACAGCCGGATCGTGGCGCAACTGACGGACTGGTATAGGGACCATGCGCTGGAGAAGCTCCGCCAACGTGCTCGACTGCACGCCGAGCAGATGGGGGTCGAGCTGGGTCCGGTGGGGGTCAGAGACTACCGCCGCCAATGGGGGAGCTGCTACCGGGACCGGTCGGTCCACTTCAACTGGCACATCGCCATGGCTCCCATGCGGATCATCGACTACGTGGTGGTCCATGAGCTGTGCCACCTTCGGCACCACGACCACTCGAAGGCGTTCTGGAAGATGCTGGGGCTGTATCTGCCGGATTATCTGGAGCGGAAGGAATGGCTGCGGGTGAACGGGGGGTTGCTGAGCTTAGCCTGAGAGCGGGCGTGGCGATCCCTGTCGGTCGAAGTTACCCCAGGAAACCGATCTCCATCAGCGTGACCGCTGACCCCTGCCCCCATCTCATGCGATCCGCCGCGTCCACTCCACGCAGGGGGCGAAGCCCGCATCATGCCGTTCCGTCCCGTTGCCGCTGCGCCACTCGATGGTGCCAGTAGCATCGCCCCGGCAGTGGGTGCGGGGGGTGTTCGCCATGCGGCGGGCGGTGACGATGTACGCGGCGATGGTCTGCTCGTCTACGTGGACTTGGGCGGCGGTCATGCAGTTTCCCCCTGGTTTCAAGGTGAACGCAGTGCCGAACGACCTGATCGCGAGTTGCTTACCGGCAAGCAGCACGCCACTGTCACGACGCGAATGACACACTACCGCCAGCGGACCCGTATGCAATACGCTGCAAGCGCCAGCACGCCCCGCGCCGGACACCATTGGACAACCCAGGTCTGTTGCATACCCCGTCACGCCTGCATCCCCATTCACCAAAACCGCCCCATTTCCGCAAGATCCACACCTCCGCCTTGACCAGCCCCGCACGATCCGCTACCACCGCACCCGCCGCCAACGCCTTGGTAGGACTGTGGCCGCGACGGCGATGGTCGGACGCGAAAACGTGCGATTCGGGGCATTCGCCAGTTCCGGCTTACCCTGACTGCCTCGGTGTGCTGTCTTCCGGGCGACCGGCGAATGCCGCGACTGCGGCGACAGCCAGCCTGCCTAGTTGCCCGGCCAGGCATGGGCACGTCGGAATCGTCTGAGACGGTGACAGTCCTCACCCTGGGGCTTAGCCTCTGGTGTCCAGACCCAACCCGACGAGAAGGGCGGCGGTGTTGGACAGGCTACCGATGAGACGGCGTACCGGACGCGGGAACTCGCGCACGAGCGTAGGGGTCGCGATGATCTGGCCGTCACGCGCCAGCGTGGGTTGCTGGTAGATATCGATCACATCCAGATCGTACTCGCAGTTGAGTTCGGATTCGCATAGTCTGCGGACGCGGAGCAGAGCCTGACGCGACCGGGCGGTGGCCCCTGCCACATACAACCGTAGGACGATCCTGCCCGTGGGCGGAGTGGCCAGGGCTTCCTCGAAGACCTGCATCGCGTGGTTGGTCGTGCGAGTGCCCACAGACGTTCGTCTCGGTCGGTCGGCAGAGCGCAGGTCCAGCCTGATGAGCACGCGCTCGGTGCCGGACGCCCATCATCCGCCTGCCGGTCCGCGCCGCCCTTTCCTGGAGTGACCGCCACCGGTACCTTACGCTTCAAAGCAGATTATGGACCGTGGGAGGATCGTCCGCAATGGGGCAGAACCCTACCGTGTACGGTCGACCCGCCAGGAGACCTGCTGCTGGCTGACGGTCCCTGAACAGGCGGCGTACCGACGACCCAACCGGATGATCAGAGCGCCGCAGTGACCGTATCGAGGTGTGCACTGGACCGACTGCTGCTGGCTGGCCCGAGTGCAGATCAAGATCGTCACCAACGCGAAGCTGGCAGCGTACCTGACAGAGCATCATCCAAGCCTGATGGAGGACTTCCGCGCCATTACCCTTCAGGCGGCTGACGCATGACGATGATCCCAGCCGAAGCGGCGAACACCGAGAGATGCGTTTGGGCCGGGAATGGCGTGGTTCGAGCGATTCTGGGTCTCCCGCTGACCTTTCTCCCGCGATGTGCTGTCTTCCCCGCATGTCGCCGCGATCCACCGGCGACTGCCTTGGTCACTGCCGCGACCTGCGCCGCAGCAACGCGGCACGACGATGGCCCGGACGCCCCACGCGGATTGGCGACCCCGACCGTCACTACCGCGATGTCGCCCTTTTCTCGCCCGGACGAGCAGGAATCGTAGCACGCTTCCTCGAAGTCAAGCCCATGTCACCAACCAACATGGAGGACTTCGAGATGAGCAGAACCAAGCAACAGCAGTGGACGAACTACCAGGGCACCCGCCGCAAGAACATGGACGGCTACTGGTACACGGTCGGTGAACGCACGGGCGGCAGCCACTATGGCAAACCGCTCTATGAGGTCATTTTCGACAGCGGCTACCGCACCGAAATGACATCGCAGGACATCTGGCGCAACAAGCTGAAGGACTGGGGCAGCCCCAGCGTCTACGGCATCGGGATCGTGGGGTGGACGTTCAGGAACCCCACCAAGCACCCGCTCTGGAATCGGTGGGTCGGGATGCTGGAACGGTGCTACAAGTGCCGCCCAAACTACGAGGACGTGACCGTGTGCAAGCGTTGGCGACAGTTCGACCTGTTCGTTCAGGACGCGGAACGCCTCGAATGCTACGACCCCAAGAGGCTGGGCGAGCTGCAACTCGACAAGGACAAGCTGGGACCGGAGACCGGCCCCCGCGAGTACGGCCCCGAGACCTGCTCCTGGCTGACCAGTGCGGAACAGGCGGTCTACAGACGCCCTTGGCGCAAGACGAAAGCACCTCATTGCCCCTATCGCTGTGTGCATGAGACTGAAGGCAAATGGCATGCGAAGCCGCAGGCTGGCGTGAAACGAATCCGTCTCGGCAGGTTCGCAGACGCCTTGGACGCTGCGCTCGCGATCCTGCGGGCATTCCCGGATTTCTACTACCCCCACGAGAAAGCGAGGATCGCTGCTGATGTTGAGGCCAGGAGGACCAAGGGACTGGTCGCCGTGGGGTCGCTGGGACAGAAGGCTGCGTAGCGGTTTCGCCCAAAGCGGTTGAGGTCCGACAGGCGCGTATACAACCCGCCCAGCCCAATGGTACCAGAATCGCGGGGATGGAACCAACGTTCGAGGGTACCGGGGGGGTGCCTGCCGCGAGAACGGCTGCATCGCTGCAACACCACCGACGCCCGCCCAGCGATGGAGTCACCGCGAGACGAACTCGGTCACGTCGCGGACCTGCGACATCTTCACTTCCCAGAGGCAGGCTTGGATGGAGCGCTCGTCCGGCGGGCGCAGCCAGTCGGGGTCGTACCGCCTCAGATGGAAGATCTTGTCCCAACTCCTCACGATCTTCGCGGCGATCTTCGGGTCGGACCAACGGTCACCGTAGTCGAGACCCCTCGCCTTGACTTCGGCATGGTAGGATTCCGCGTCATCCTCGGATGTCGTGACATAGGAGCCGTTCAGGACGAGAGTCCACGTGTTTATGTCAGACAGCAACAGCGTCTTCGGCTCACATTCAAACGCGATGCGAACGCCCCTTACGCCCTTGTCGAGGTGAGCACGGCGACGGAGGTCTGGACGGGGCTTCTTGACGCCACCGTAGCGATACCACGCCCACACCGGGAACCCGTCCGGCTCGGGCGGTGGACCGAGTCTCTCACGCATCCGCGCTATCATCCATGCGTAGGCGGCCCCGGAATCAGGCATCGCATTTTCGGCAGTGGCCGTGAGCACGCCGGTCGTCTGAAGCTGCTGCCAGGCGGGAATGCGCTGGATTGTCCAAAGCAGGGTCATGTCGAATGGCTTGCCTCGATGGAAGACGCCGGTGAGGTCGCGTCCATGTGTGTAGTCATCAACATAATGCCATGCCCCGTGGCGTCGATGCCGTCCGCGCCGCCATTGACGACGAGGACGCATGGAAGTGGGGCATGCCAAGGGCACCTCTGCGAACCGGAAAGTGATATGACAACATATCGGTATGGAAGGGCACACCGTAGGGTACCCTCGCCAGCGAGGAGATGTATATGTAAGCCCCCGCCTCTGGGTTCCCGTTTCCGGGCGGAAAGCACTTGAGCGCAAGGGGTACGGGGGGGTGCTCCGCCAGACAGATCTTGCGTGTCGGACTAGTCGCTGGGGTGCCCCCCGGCGGACGAGAAGGCCCAAACGTAGTAGAGCAGACGCCCGCGCCCACGCGCAAAAACTCATGCCCGGAACCGGTCTGGTGACCACGAGGAGCGTGAAGAATGGACAAACATCTTTGGCGTGGCGGTATCACTGCTGGCGTAGCTGAACCGAACCAGGTATGCCTGGCGATCATGGGCCTGCGTGAAGAATGGTCGAGGGTCTTTCACGGGGCGGGGTCGTTGACTTTATACGGGACTCTATAAAGTCTACGACCCAAGGCACGCCAGGCGGAGCAGACCGACGTCGGAGATGATCATGGCCTCGAACTCGGATGGACCGCCGCTATCTTGATCGGTGCGTTGGTCCTCGCGTCCACGTTCCGCCGGAGACCGAACGATGCGATACACGCTCTTGCTCTCAGCCCTCACGGCGCTGTGCGGATGTCAACACCCGCCTGCACCACACGTTGCGGATTCCGCATCCTACTCGATCTCTCTGCCCGCGATTCCGCTCGGCAGCGGGGAACGCGTGTCCGGCGTCACGATGACCCTCGTTGGCGGGCACATCAGTGCCGTCAACACAGTCCCCGATGATTGGTTCGTCGAGGTCCAGCCGCCGATCTCCGGCAAGTCGCTGCTCACGATGTCGGCGAACCACGGCTGTTCGTGGTTGCGTAGCACCGACAGGTTCGACCACTTCGTGACGGTCGCTATCAACGACGGTACTCATCCCGAGTTGTCGGCTACGGTCACGATCAGCACCGCCAAGGGTGACCGCGAAATCACCCTTCGTCACGGCGACATCAGACTGGAGCCGCTGTCCCGGCTGTGATCGCGGCGATGTCGGGGCCGTACCGGGACGCCGACCAGTACCAGGAGCTGGCCCCAGATCTGGAGCATCTCGTGGGCGGGGTCGTTGACTTTATAGGCCCATCCCAGCCTCTGACCCTCAGCCAAGAGGCCGCCGCGATCTGGTCGAGTCCAGTCCCGTCCTGGCGATCCCAAGGAGCGTGAAGAATGGTCGAGGATGTCTGGCGGGGCTGGGTCGTTGACTTTATACGGGACACTATAAAGTCAACGGGCAGGGCGTCGCCAGGCGTAGCACGTCGACGTCGGAGATGATCCGGGACTCGAACTCCAGCGGATCTTCGCTATCTTGATGGCTAACCTATTCGCCGCACGCATGTTCTGTTGGAGACAGGCCGATGAGATATGTCCTGGTGATCCTGGCGCTGACGGCGATCTACGGCTGCCAGCGCCCCCCTGCCGCGCAGGCCGCTGGGTCGAGCCTCTACTCCGTTTCACTGCCGCGTCTGGCGCTGAACGAGGGCGAGCGCATATCCGGCGTGAAGATTGCCCTCGTCGGTGCACGTGTCAGCGCCGTCAACACAGTCCCCGATGATTGGTTCGTCGAGATTCAGCCGCCGATCTCCGGGGAATCGCTGCTCACGATGTCGGCGAACCACGGGCTGAGCTGGTTGGCCACCACCGACAGGCTCGACCACTTCGTGACGGTCGCCACCGACGATCACACGAAGCCCGCGTTGCCCGCGACCGTCACGGTCAGCACAGCCAAGGGTGACCGCGAGATCGCCCTTCGTCCCGGCGACCTCAGACCGGAGCCGCTGTCGCGGCTGTGATCGCAGTGACGGCGGGGCCATTCTGGGATGGCCAGCAGCACCAGGAGCTGGCTCCAGACCCGGAGCACTTCTTGGGCGCGGTCGTTGACTCTATACGCTGGCGTATAAAGTCAACGGGCTGGGCTGCCTGCGCCCTCGATGTCGACATCGTCCTCCTTGCGGCCAGGGCTTTGCACGCGTACCTTTACTGGCAATGCGGAGCGGGGGTCACGCGCTCTGGCTGGCTCTTCGCCCTGCAACCTGCAACAGGAGGATGGCGAACGACAACACTTTGAGTCTCAATAGCGTCCGATAGTCTGTTCACAGCTATTCGGTTTCGTGTCTCAGCAGAAAACCGGCAAAGTTTCCTATCTAAGAGACACACCGAGAGCTGTGCCCATCTGGGCACGGCTCTGGTGTTCTTAGGTGGGGCTTGCCGGTCCCTCTGCTGAGCATCCAGGGTTCGTGCCCTCTTCTTTTCTGGGGGAGGCACGAGCAAACAGGTGCTGATGAGGGATGCCCACGGATGAACGAACACAGAATCCACCTTGACCGCTCGGCAACCATAGCACGCGCCGCTCGATTCAGAGGGGTTCGCCTCGCAACTACGTTCCGCATTCGCCCTTGGCTCTTGCCGCTGAGTCTCGCCGCATTCTTCCTTGTCCTTGTCCCGCACGTGCGCTCTGCCGAGATTGAAGAGCTTGTCAAGGCGCTTGCCCCGAAGCTGGACGAACTTGCGGCCACCACACCCGAGAGCTACTGGGGAGCGGTTACCGACAAAGCGTGCCTTGCCCAGTTGTGCGACCTCTTTTGGTCGATTGAGGGGTTGAAGGAGGTCCACATCCAGCTTACGGACACAGAAGGGAAGCCTAAGGAAGTCATCCTCAGCAACACTGAGGCATACCAACTCCTCGATGCGCTCTCGACCTATGCAAACGACCACAAAGCCGAGATCTACCAGCGGAAGAGGGAGAAGAACCCATACGCACGCCGACTGGAAAGGGAGGAGTCCGTGGTGACGACGGCGCGTAAGCAGGTCGATAGACTGGGGCAGCCAGTTCTGTGTCGTCTTGACGCCTTGCTGAACAAGGCTGTGGCGGGGAATAGCCAAGCGTCTACGTATAGAGGACAGGCGGTCCAGGACTTCACGGCCATGATATCTGCTGAGATCGAGATACAGAGGAAGATGGCGCAGGATTTTGAGGCCCGTGCGAAGATTGCCGCCCAGACCTCTGATGTATGTGATGAGTCCGCCTCTATCCTTCGTAAGTGGGGGGTGTTGTGCTCGGGGCGGGCGGATGCCCTACGCGCTCAGTACGACTACTGTGACCCGTTTTCTACAGACCGGGTCCATTTTTGACCCGTTCTCCCTCTGAAGAGGGGTATGGGTGGTCTCCCTGAGAACGCCTCCAACCCCGAAGGAATGGGTGTATGGCACAAGATGGGAAACGCGGCCTCGGCTGGGGGTCAGTGCTACTGGTGCTGCTCATTGGCGGTCTGTGGTATAGGGATTACCGAGGGATTAAGGCCGAAGAGAAAGCCAGGATCATTGCTCAACAGCAGCAGAAGGCTAAGGAGGAGCAAGCCAGAGCCGAGGCGGAACGCCAGCGCAAGGAGAGGGAGAACAAAAAGAAAGAGGAGGACAAGGCCGAGGTGGAACGCTTGCACAGAGAAGTGGTAAAGGCGATGGGGGAATGGCGTGCCGCATGGGAATGCCTGCGCAAGGAGGATGAGAAGACAGCGGAGGAGGATCTGCTCAGAGAGTGCTTGGGGAGAAGTCGCGACTGGACCGACACCAAGGGCAGGAAGATAGAAGCGAAGTTCGCTGGCTCCTCGGGCGAGTTCGTGGATCTGCGGTATACCCAGTTCGTGAACCAAACGTTTGACAGTCCCGAGGTGGAGCGCATCAAGAAAGTGCGCAAGTCGTCTCTGTGTGATAAGGACCAGGCCTTGATAAGGAAGTTCGAGGAGCTGCCGGAGTTTAAGGCGCAGAGAGAGCAAACACAGGCGGGCACAGGAAGTGCGGAGCAACAGCGAGTCCCCGAGACCCAAGCCCTCAGTCCAGAGCAGCAGATCCAGAACCTCTACGCGTTAGCCAACAAGACCCCTCCCGATGAGGAAGCGTCCGTCCAGTTCATCACGCAGTTGACCAACCAGAAGGTGCAGGAGCGTATCAACGCCGGGCAACTCATAAGTGCCAATGGCGGCAAGGTGCTCTTCAGCCGTCTCAATGACCCCCTGACCCCTCGGGATGACGCCAGGATCGACGTGCTCTACGACTTCGTGTTCAAGACTCAGGCTGGTCTGATTCGCCAGAACCAAGGCTTCTATGTCTGGGTACACGCAAAGCGCGGGGCGTGGCGGAACACCGACATCAACATTGACGGGCTGCCGAGATACTGACTGGCGTGAACCCATGCTGCGGCACCGTGCAGTTTCAGGCGACGGTTTCTGCGGCAAGGGACTGGAAGTCGAAGGATGCACCATGGCAACTGACATGCACGGTCAGGCGAGCTTCTTTGCCCTGTTCACGGCGTGCATCATGCTGTTCTGCGTGAATGCCCGCGCTCAGGGTGATCTCGATGGCTTCTGGGGCATTCAGTGGGGCACGTCGCTGACGGACGCCAAGGCTCGGATGCTTGCTCACGATGGTGTGGCCGTGGACGACAGGCTGACGAACGCCGATGCGCTCATCTGCGGCGGCGGGTACTTCAACGGCAAACCGGTCTGGCGATACGCCTTGCTCTTTGTGGGCGACCGGTTCTGCCACGCGCAGGTCATCTGCAAGCCGTCGCCGGGGAAGCTGATCTTCGAGTACCGGGAATGGATCGCTGACTTGACAGCGAAATACGGCAAACCGCAGAATGTGTGGGATTCCAGCCCGGTGAAGGATGGCGATGATCGTTTGCCGGACGCTGTCAGAGACGGCAAGGCGACGTATGCGACCGCTTGGGAGTTCCAAGTGAAGGCCGGGGCTGCGAACGCCATAGTCGTCGAGATCAACGATGCGCTGCTGCTGACGATCACCTACGAGAACGGCAGCCTGATGGACGAGCGAGCGCAGACGCAGAAGGCGAGGTTCGGGAAGGGCTTGTAGCGGTGCAGCAGGAGGTGACTGGAATGAGAACGAGAGCGTGGCTTGCGATGCTGGCGATTGGGCTTGCTGGTAGCGTGTGGGGTAGGCTCGGCGAGAACGAAAAGCAGATCGTCAAACGGTACTCGAACCCGGCGGTGACATGGTCCACGGAACAGGACGGAGCCGATACCGTCTACGAGTTCTATAATCGGACAGACGTGCTAGGGAGTATCGTGGTGACCGTCTTCGACCCTGGGGGTGGAGTCATTGCTGGGCGTATGAAGTATGGATTCCAGTCAGAGCCATCTATGGACACCATCAATGGCCTTCTGGAACAAAACGCCGAAGGCTCAAGGTGGGTTTCATGCAGAGATGAGGGGAACGGACGTGATTTGGGGTGGAAACGCGAAGATGGCGGATCGGCCTTCCTCGGTCATGGCGGAACGGGGTTCCTGAGTGGTACCGCGCAATTGGTCATATCGTCTGCGAGGTACAATGCCTTTATTGGCAGGAATCTTGGAGTGTTGGGGGGACAGCCCAAGCAGAGGCAGGACGGATCTGGCGGCTTCTCCCCACCGGCAGCAGCTCACCAGCCAGCGAAACCGGGAGCACCACAGGCAACCGACGCGGAACTGACCCGCGTTCAGGCTGAGTACGACCGGTTGCTTGCCGAGTCCGGTAGGGTCATGGCCGAAGTCGAGCGGTTGCCTGCTGGCGATCTGGAGGATCTGGAGAGGAAATACACCGCAATGGACCGTGCAAATGACTTACTCTACAGCGCCAATCTACCCATGGTCAGATACTGGGCAGGACAGTTCAAGGCGGGGAACCCTTCCGCAAGGGCGGAACTCAAGAAGCGCTTCCAGTACGCGATGCTCTGTTCTGATATTGAGGCCGAAGGGGTGAAGAACTCCATCGCAGCCGCGACCAATGGTGTGGAGGAAGCGAGACGCGCTGGCGCTCTCAGTGTAACGCTGCGGGCGCAGAAGATCGAGGGCGACCGCATCGGGCGTCTGGAACTGGTGGTACGCCGTCAGAAGTCTTTCCTGAATGAGGTGGGGTCTGCGTTGGAGCAGACCGCCAAGTAGACCATCAAGCCTGCATCGCCGCAATGAGAGTGCACTCCCGACCGGATGCCCCGCCCCCAGCGATCCCAACCCCAACCACGACCACATCCGTCCTGGGGCCGCCTCCGCCGGAGGTCGTTGACTTCATGGGCAAGCTCGGCCCGCCTCGCCGACGCCCATCGCGAAACACATCCAGCTCTGCCGACCTCGGCTTCGAGCAGCCAAATGGCCGTGAGAGTTGTGTAACTACCTGTTGATGAGCTTACTCAGTACGCATGGCCGCCACCACCTCCGCCACCACCCCCTGGGGCGGTCGTTGACTTTATACGGACCCCTATAAAGTCAACGGGCTGAGGCGAATCCACGACGTCCCAGTCCTCGATCCATCATCAAGCTCTCGAACGCTACGAGGGCGACCGGCACCATCGAGACGCGGCGGAGCACTGCAACTTCGCGCAGCCTCTTGATCAGCCGCAGCACGCCGGGCACGTCCATGCGGAGCGGGATGCGATGGCCATCACATCAGGCCACCCCGATCTGGGTGTGGCCATCCAGGCCACGATCATCCAGGAGGTGCTCCGCCACCGGAGGATGATCGCCCCGGCGGGGTCGTTGACTTTATACGAAACCCTATAAAGTCAACGGCTTGTGACTTCCAGGGCGACTCAGATCCCCGGCATCATCAACAGGCGCTGGAACATGATGGGGTCGGCTGTCGTGGGACGCGGGCAGGCGCACAGGGGGTGGGCGCGAATCGTGGGCAGACGGGGGTGAACGGCGCGGTCAGGACAGGCGCGGCAAGGGCGTCAGACTTCGTAGAGCTTGGCGAGCAGCCGCACCATGGCAAGCGTGTCCATTTCGCAGTAGGCGAGAAGCCGCGATCTGACTTCAGCGATCCTGCCGGGGTCGGTCTCGCCCTTGAGGCTGACATACGCGGCGCTGGCGGCAGTTCCATCGCCAATGGCGAGACCGGCGTAGGTCAGCTCAGGCACGAGCGCCGGGAGAACTGCCTTGATCGAGTACGAGCCATGCATCTGCGGCGTGTAGTACCACTGCTTCTGAAACGGTACCATCAGGTCCACCAGCTTGACCCTGACGCCCTGAATACTGACGGCGTGCTGCGGGAAGTGATCCTGCAACTCGGCAAGGCGTCCATCCTCAAAGGTGCGGTTGTAGACCAGCACGGACACTGCGCCCTCCAGCGCACCAAGCAGAGAGGTCACGAACGCCTCGCGTGGGTCTGCACCAGCGTTGGCCAAGAACTCGTGGTGCGTGACTTCCCCGCCAAGGGTTTCCTGACGGTGGGCACTCCACTGGAATGGCACCTGCTGGTAAGGGCGAAGCCCATCATACTCGGGCACCGGCGAGGCGAAAGTCTCGAAATCCACATGTGCAATGGGGTAGCGTAGGCTGTCGAGGAACTGCCGGACCTTCGCCTTATCCATGGCGGGCTTGCCGGTCTTCTCAGCCTCAACCTGCGTCTTCTGGGCTGCGGTCAGACCGAAATCGTCGGGGATATCCTCGATCTGCATGACGCCGCTGCGGTACAGACTCCAGCACTTCTTCCCGCCACGTACAAGATCGAACACCGACCGTTCGGGCACGTGTTGCCAGCAGTGCCCCCGGTACGGGCAATCGCGAGGGTCGGAACAGTACGGGCCGATGTCCGCGTCGGGCATGTTGGCAGCCGTCAGCACTGCCTGGAACTCCGTGACCTTCGCGGCCACGGCATCTTGCAGGTCGCGGACTTGATCCAGAACGGATTCGTCGGCAAAGAGCTGGCCAAGGTCGAGACTCCCCACGCGCACGTACTGGTTGTCGATGTGGGCGATGCTGATGTCGCGCACATGCAGACCGCAGTTCACAAGCACGTGGTACTGGAAGGCGGCGTCAAGGACATGTTGGTCTTCGACCTTGGTACCGCTCTTGACCTCGTAGACCCTCCAGCCGTCACCATCGCGGACCAGAACGTCCACGGCACAGACGGCCCCACCGTACTCGAAGACTGCTTCATACAGGACGTTTGCACCCGCTGCGGCCAAACGCCGCGTTTCCGCGACCCGGCGGCCCATGTCGAAGCCGACAGTCTCCAAGAGATTGACGCCACCGGGGAAACGCTGCTGGGCCAGTTTGCCCACGTCACGGCCTTGATCGACCAGGAAGAGCGCGGCGGTGCCCATTTCGTCGGGTGTGATGCCGAGGGCTTCGCCATTCCGGCGGAGGTAGAGCGCTTTGCCGCACTGATGGCCCGTGAGGAAGTCAGTCTTGGACAGGTGCATCGTATTTGACTCCTAGCGGGTGATCCGTGACCTGTGATCGTCACCGTAGCACTCGTCATTCAGTGTGTGAGACGGTGGGCGGAGCAGCGGCGCCGCTGTCGGCCGCCGCCCCGCTTCTGTACACCTCGGGTCACGACTTCAGCCAACCTTCTGGACTGCAACGATCACGGCGGGCTGGGATTCGCGCTGGCATCCGGGACATTTCTGCCCCGCGTTCGGCGTTGTTAGTGTGCCCACTGAGACCTCCGACCACTTCGTCAGCATGTAGGTCGCACTGCAATGCTGGCACCGGACTGTGACTGTGTAGGTCGCCATCGTTTCGCCCTTTCGCTTGCTGACTCCGTACCCTGACACCCACCCGGCACCCACCGGACGGGACCGACTCCTGACTTGTGCCCACTGACCCCCTGCCCAGAAACTGGGCGCTGTTTCCCGGCTTCTGGTCAAGGTTGCGACCAACCTTCCTGAGCCTGTGCGTCTGAGCGGGGTTTCTGCCCGCATCAGATGCCCACTCGCCCAACGGCGGTCTCGTAGTCGTCCTGCACGTCCTCAAGGGCAAGGTGCTGGTACACTTCGAGGCTCTTCTTCGACGCGTGGCCACTGACAAGCTGGATCTGGGCGTCCGTCAGCCCCTGTTTCGTCAGGAAGCTCAGGATTTGGTGCCGGAGAAGATGCGGGTGCACATGCTTGTCGATCCCGGCCTTCTCCTGAAAGCCCTTGACCAGTTGTTCGACGCGCCGGGTCGTATAGGGCTGGCGGCGGTTCGACTCGAACAGATACGTCTGCTCGGCATGGGACTGCATATAGGCGGTGAGCGCCAACCGGAGCTTCTGCGGTGTCAGGACATACCGGTCCTTGTCGCCCTTACCCCGGTTGATGAAAATCTTGGATTCGTTCAGGAACACGTCCACCGACCGCATCGAGACGAGTTCACTGACCCGCACCCCGCAGTAGAAGAGCAGGCGGAGCATGATCTGGTAGGTGATGTTGCCGCAGTCGTCAATGGCCCGGAAGAAACGTCCAAGCTCCTGATCGGTGAGGAGCACGGGGAGTTTCTTCCGGCGCTTCGGGGGACTGAGGTCGAGTTGACCCCGGACGACCTTGCACGCGTAGGCGAATTGGTCGTAGGTCAGGCGCTCATGCCGGACGATGCGCTCGATCTTCGCGATGATCGGCGTCAGGTCGCGCAATTTCGCAGTTGCGTCCTTGGCAACGAAAAGCAGGGCGTTTCCGTCCTCGTGGGCCTCTATCTGCTCCGGTACTGCCATGATTCGTCCTCCGAAGTTCGCTCTTTGGCTCTTCTGCGAAATGGTTACAGCGCCTGCTGGACGCTCACGTCGGCCCCACCATCGCCAACACCAAGGACGCGTTTGAGCGACCACTCGAAGTCAGCGACCGCCGCGTCAACGGTCGCCGTGCCCCAGTAGTGGTGGTTCCATTTCCCGCTGTACTGGTTCACAGCAGCGGCACCAAGTACAGCCACGGCGCGATCCGGGTAGATGAAGCGACCCGCGACGAATCCCAGCCCATGGCTCCCCGCGTCGGCGACGTGCAGGTACAGTGGGCCGCACACCGTGTCGGCAATGACCAGCGGGTAGAGGCCCGTATCGTCGTCGGCAGCGTCCTGGCCGCCCGCTTGGCGGATGACCTCACGGACTCTCAGTGCAAAGGCTTCGCGGTCTTTGGTGCTCACCTTGCTCTTCATGTCATGGCCCCCATTTCCGACCATCACCGAACGCGTTCCAGCCGACGCACACTCACGAACGGCCCACCAACAACGGCAGGTCCGCCGCTGCTATCGCGCCTCGCCAACTCAAGGTGGACCGGGATGTAGCCCGTTGACCGTCCGACCAGAAAGCGCCGCCGCTGATTCCAGCGATCCACGACCTCCACCCGCCAGCCTTCCAGCCCCTTCAACTGCGGCGTCAGTTCACTCTGGCTTTTCCAACCCGTTTGGCGATTGCGCTGGGCGGCAAGCTTGACAAGGCGATGGTATTCAGTGTATGCCTGACGGGTTCCGGCGGGGTGACCGGCCAGCGTGACGCCAAGCTCTGCCGCCAGTGCCCGCTTGCGCTCCTCACACACACCGAAACCAAGGCAGGTGTACCCGTTGCCGCAACGGAGCACGTAGAGGTGCTGTTCGCGGTTGATGGTGTGAAGGTGGCTCATGTTCAGGCTCCCACGGTGACTGCCTTCGGTGTCACGGTCTCACCCAACAGGCGCTGCTGCCCATGCCAGAACCACTGGTAGTGGATGCCTTCCATCAGATGATTGGGTTGAATCCGGGTGGAGCCATCCATGCGGCAGACGGTGGCGGCGATATCCTTGATCTGCGGGATGCGGAGAGAGCCGAACTGTCTCGCGTACATTTCGAGGTATTCCAGACAGGTCTGGCTGAGGCTGGTGTCAGTCAGGCCCGCAAACGCCCTTGCACGGCGTACCCTTTCCATGAGCTGCTCTTCATCATCGCCACGGCGCACAGTCTTGCCCCACGGCGGCAGCACCTCGACGGCCATGTCGTATCCGGCCACGCGCTTGGCAAGCCGCCGCCAGTGACCCATGATCCGCCGCAGGCTGCACGAGCATGGCTCCGTGAGCACGCCAAAGCACCCGCATGGACAGGGCAGAGCGGCCAGTCCTTGGAACGCAATGCCCGCGTCCTTGGCCATGTTCTCGGCGGCATGAAGCAGCTCGACCCCCGGAGCGGACGGCTGGTAGATGAACAGAATGGCGTGTCCGCCCGCGAGCGCGACTTCCACCGCCCGCTTGGCGGTCTCGTTGTCGGGAATGTCCTGGAGCAGGGTCCGATTTGGTGTCTGGATGGTGTCCATGGTGCGGGTCTCCGTGCGCCTTTCGGTGCCCTTCTTTTCCGTTCTGTTGAATACCCTAGCCCAACTTTCGCACATGGCAAGCGTAAGTCATTGATTATTAAGCTGTTATGACTCTTCGAGTGGTTCGGCCCCTGGGAGAGGGGTCGTTGACTTTATACCATCCCGTATAAAGTCAACGACCTCCAGGCAGTTTCTGTTGGCTGCCAGGCACTTCCGCGCCAACGGTGGTTTGCAAATAGCGAATTACCGGCTAGGCTCACGCGCATGGCCCAGGACGAAGCACAGCACGGGCAGTTCTCGGTGACTTCCGGCGACGTGCACAGCATTGCCGTGCAGGTGGGCTACGGTCCCCTCTTCATCTCTGTGGCCGGAGTCTGGCTGGGAACTTACGACTTCGCTGAGAGCGCCCAGCCGAGTGTCCTGTTCGCCCTGCTGCTGCGGCAGGACGGTACGCTGGTCACCGGAACGGCTCTCGAAGCCCTGCGCAGCCAGGATGGCCGCTACGCCGCCCCGATAGTCTCTGACCTCAGGGGCACTCTCTCGCAGTCCGGCCTGTTGGTTGCCACGAAGACCTACCGTGACCGGCCAGACCTGCACAGCGTCGAACAGCGCGGACAGCTCTCGACGGACGCACGGGCTATCGGCGGTTCCTGGAGTATACCGGAACGTGGCCGTTCGGGTACCTTTGTCCTGCGCCGTGCGACCGTGGGACTGGACGCCAAGCAGTGGTGAGCTTGTGACGGCGGGTGTCCGATGGCATTGCCGTCTCTTCCCGCATATACTTCTTATCGTCACCGTTCTACCGCCAACAGGAGGACTCCACAATGGCCAGGAAGACGCCCAACACGCCGAAGGCTGGCGCTGCTGCCGAAGCCCCGGCAGAGGAATACGAGTTCCATCCTTATGCCGATCTCCTGCCGATGATGCTGGACCGCGAGTTCGAGGACTTGAAGAAGGGCATTCGGGCGAGTGGTCAGCAGGAACCGATCACGCTGTACCAGGGCAAGGTTCTCGATGGCCGAAACAGACTCAAAGCCTGTCAGGAGCTGGGAATTGAGCCGCAGTTCCAGAAGGCTGAGTTCGCGGACGACCAAGCCGCCCTCGACTTCGTGATCGCACGTAATCTTCAGCGCAGGAATCTGACTGCGTCCCAGAAGGCGGTTGTGGCGTTGAGGGCGCTGCCTCTGATCAAGAAGGACGTACAAGAAGCACGCATACGGAAGATTCGGGATGCCATCGCCGCCAAGACGCTGGACGGGAAGGGAGCAAATTTGCCCTCATCCGAGGAAACAGAGACGCGCCGAGGCCGGAAGAAGGAGATCAAGACAACCTCGATTGTGGGCGATCTCTTCGGGGTTTCCGCCACTTACGTGCGCTATGCCCAGGCCATCCAGGACAAGGACAAGAAGCTGCTGGATCAGGTGATTGTCGATGGCAGGCGTCTCTATGACTTGTACAAGGAAGAGTGTCCCGATCTGGCGAAGGGCAAGACCAAGCGTGGACGCAAGCCCGACCCTATCGGGACGACGCTCAGCAGGCTGATCCGTCTGGTCACGGCAAGCAACGACATCCCAGAGGGCGTGCTCAAGCAGCTCACAGGTGCGATGGAAACGCTCGACAAGGCGCGGGCAGCGGAGCGGCAGGCGAGGGAGGATGCCGCCAAGGTCGCCAAGGATGCCAAAGCCGCCAAGAAGACGGCACCTGGCGCTCCCAAGGGCAAGAAGGGCGCGAAGAAGGCTCCCGGCGGCAATGCCACGGGCAAGCATTCAGTGGGTGCCCAGACCAAGAAGACCGATGCTGCCGGGACGCAGCCTGCCAAGGGGTGACCTCATGGCTCGCAGACCAAAACGCCTGCCTGGCAGGACATGGGCGTAATCGCCGCCATCAACCAGACGTTGGTCCGGCAATGGCTATAGGCTCCACGAACACCGATACGAGCAAGCCGAGGAGACGACGCATAGCCCGGATGATCGTCTGGGGCTTGGTGGTGCTGTTCGCTCTCCCGGTGGGTTTCCTCGGCGGCATACTCGTGCTTCCCGAAGTGGTCTGCCAAGTTGAGTTCCGCCTCGTCAGATTCGACAGGGGCACGTGGCAGTCGTGTACGGGGGATACCGATATCATCCGAAGCCCAAGGCGCAGGATGGTCGTATCAGCCATCAGGCAGCATCTGCGTCAGGGGACACCCAAGGAACACGTGCTCCAGGCACTCGGAGAGCCTGAGGGCCAATGGTCAGACGGCAAGGCTTTCAGCTACTGGCTCGGCTACCCCAGGCTGTTCAATGGACTCGATGGCGATAGGCTGCAAGTCCACTTTGACGACCATGATCGGGTCTCGAATGCAGGAGTCACAAGCCGTTAGTGAGTTACGCACAAGGATGCCGGTGGGGTCTACTCCGGTCCTCACGGGCGCGGTTGGGCAGGGCTGACATTCAGTGGGTGGGTGGGTCTCGCCTGTTTGGCGGTGAGAGCGGGGCCATGGGTGAACGGCGGACGTGCGGGATACAGCCCTAATCGCGTTGGGCAAGGCAGGCAAATGACTGAGTTCGTACCATCGACCTGGCTTTTCGGTGCCGTCGACATGGATGAGACCGAGCGGGACTGGCTCGACAAGCCCGGCCCCTACGGCGTCCCCAAGCACGCATGGGAAGAGCTGAAGGCGCTGATGGAGGACGGGGACGAGATTCGAGCCTTCTCATCACCAGACGACTTCTGGCGTAACCTGGCCGGACGAGCAGGATACGCCCTTGTGCGTGAAGGCAAGGCAATTGCTGGCATCGTGACTTTCATGAACTGACCGACCGACAAGGATCGCCAGGAGTACGGCCTTGACGGGGCCGTAGTCATCGATGGCAGGACACCGCGCAGTCATCTGATCCGCATAACTCCGCAGAATCTGCGCCGTTTCGCCGCCCCCGCCCTACCCGTGGCCACCGGCCACTGTCCAGCCCGCCCAGCCCAGCTCATCGGCATGCCGTCGCTCCCACCGCTCCCCGACATTCAGTGGATGTCCCCCGCCAACCCTCCCGCCGCCGGGCGTATCGGTACTGCCGCTGGCACACGCGGAATAATCACTAAAGCACATAGTTAAAACGGCGTGAATTGGCACTCCCTCAGAGGGGACACTGGTCTGCCGCCGTTATTCTGACCGTCGTCAACCCGACAGACGACCGGCAAGAAGCCCCGCATTTTTAAGTTCCCGGATGCCGCTTCGGGCGTTCGGGATGCCCGCGATGGTTGGGGCGACATTCAGTGGATGGGGCCACCGAACTGGCGACCGGCACAACGGAAGCGCAGTCACCCGGTTAGCTCGACGCAACCGCCGCTTCGAGCGGGACGGTGAGCATGCGAATCGTGTGTCACTTGGTCGGAGTGGCGACGGGATGTTGCGATGGGGGTGGTACCAGTGGGACTCAGTGGATGACGATTCGCAGACGACGTTGGGCACTTCGTTGTGCCGCCACCCGCGACGACGGACGCGGCGGCGGCTAAGACTGCCCGGCGAGACGCTACTGCCGCTTGATGCTGTGTTCGGTCAATGCGGACAGAGCCTCGATCCGTCTGTTGAGCATGTTCTGGAAACAGTGCGGCACGTGCTCCCCGTGCCCCCGATGCACGATCACGCATTCGACGCACTTCCCATGGAACTTGCAGGCAGCGGGACAGGTACAGTGGTCTTCACCCGAAGCTCGCACCTCTTCGAGGAACGCGTCCTGGAGTTTGGATGCCTTCGCGCCTTCCCCCTTCCTGAACAGCGTCATCGCCCTGATTTCCACATCACTGTCGTCGATCATCGTCTGTTCCCCTCGGTGAGGTCGGCTGGAGGCAACTCGCTCCGGCAGGACGGAACCAAGCGTACCGTCTGGCCTTCGGCAACGCAAGCAAGGGGACAGCGTCGAGCACCGCATTGGCGAAGTGCCACAGCGAGAGCGCTGAGGGCAACGGATCGGGTGGCGTGTCGCAACGCGCTGATCATGACCATCGCCTTGGCCGGTCTTGCCTTCCGGCCCCCGGTGCAGTCCAGTAGAGCGTGCGGCGGCGGTGAAGACCTGAAGGCTACCCACGGCGTCAAGCGAGAACACAGACGGCACGTCGCCCAGTGAGAGTGTCTGACAGAAGAACACGGCAAGCAACAGGAGGTAGTCACGATGATCCCGGAAAAGCTACAGGAAATCATGAAGAAGGACGGTGTTGTTGCTATCGCCACCCTGGGGAAAGATGGCCCCCACATGGTCAATACCTGGAATAGCTACCTCAGAATATCGCAAGATGAACGGCTGTTTATCCCCGCAGGTTATATGCACAAGACGGAGGCCAACGTTGCCCACAATCCAGATGTCCTGATCACGTTGGGGAGCAGCAAGGTTGATGGCCTGCATGGAACGGGTGCCGGTTTCCTGATCAAGGGCAAGGCCAGGTTCATCACGTCCGGTCCTGATTTCGATTTCATGAAAGAGAAGTTCAGTTGGCTGCGTGCCACCCTGGCCGTCACAATCGAGTCAGCCACTCAGACTTGGTGAAGCACGATTGCGTGGTTTCTGCAACCTGACGGCAACGGATCGGCTGGTGTGCCGCAGAGCGCAGAGCCTGATCATCGCCGTCGCCGGTGTTGAAGTGTGGCCTCGGGCGTGGTCTATTACGCTGGCGACCCGCTGCCTTGGCGGGGTCTCTTCCGGCAAGCGGCAGTCGGGGTGGCGCAAGAGGTTAGGAGAAGAACGCTATGAAGAAGATACTCGGATTCAGTTCAGGTGGTGTGGGGCGCGAAGGAAATGTAGACCGAATGGTCAAGGCCGTGCTCCAAGGCTCCGGGCAGGATACGCAGTTTGTCAAACTCTCGGAATTGACCTACTCGGGCTGCAAAGGCTGCGTTGCCCGATGCGCCCGGCCTCAGCGCTGCATGCTGGAGGATGATCTGCTTCCGTGGTACGAGGCGATTCGTGAAGCAGATGCGTTGGTC
>CAILKC010000218.1 GCA_903834675.1 uncultured Victivallales bacterium
CGCATCTCCACCGTCTCACCTGGAGCGCCCGGGGCCTCCCGGGCAGTGGCCGCGAGCCGCGGCCGCTCCACTCCCCTGGAGAGGCGCCTGGCCTCAGGCGCAGCGGTGGAGCCCACCGCATCTCCACCAGGCGGCGGTGGAGCCCACCGCATCTCCAGCGGACTTCTGCCGCATTTCCACGGCGCGCTCACCACGTCACCGTCTGCCCATAGCCCTTGCCGGAGAAGCTCTCCAACCAGGCCCAACCGCCCTCCAGCGGGGTCAGGATGGTCTTGATTCTAAGGCTCTTGGCCGCCGGATCGGCGGGGTCTCCGACCAGGTTGAGCACCACCCTGGTACCCACGGACCTGCCGCTGACGAGGTAGGCGTAGTTCACCTCGTTGGGGAGCGTCAGACGGGCCGTGCCGCTGACCTTTCTTCCTGCTTGCGCGAGCTGGAATCGCAGGGTCCAGGCGCCGCTCATGGGAGAGAGGCTATCGAGGATCGCGGCGTCATTCACCGACGTGGTCACCTCGCCGTTTCTGATGCTGCCCGTGACCTGCCCCGTGAGATGCGGGTGCGCGGCGTCCAGCGTCAGGGCCAGGGTCAGCGCTACGTTCACGGTCTTGGTGGGATCGGCGCCCCGCAGCGAGGCCTTTATCCTGAGGTTGCCCGAAGCGCCCTTGACGCTGCCCCTGACGGGCATGGTCACTACCACCGCCCCGACCGTGTACGTCGCACTGCCGGTGAGCCTGCCCGTGGTATCATGCGCCAGGTTCAGAACCAGCGGATTGCTCTTCGCGGTCGTAGTGTAGATTCCCGTCAGGTTCCAGAGGCTGCGGTTTGAGCTCGGCACCGTGGCCTCCGCCGCCAGGAAGGGGCCGACCGGCAAGACCGGGTTCAAGGGCGCGAACTCTGCCGCCGTCGCCGATACGTTCCCCACGGAGTTGCAGGCGCTGACCTCGACGAGGTGCGTCCCGGCTGGCAGCGCCGATTTCGTGCAGAACTGGAAGTCCTCGCGATCCGAGTCAAAGGCGCCGTCGCTGGGCGTCACGGCCTGCCAGTCACCCCCATCGAGGCGCCACTGAACACGGGTGATCGTGTTGATTGTGGTGAACGGGCGAACCGGCGCGGGGCAAGGCACATCCGTCACCGTTCCCGTCACGGTGAGGACGCCGGTGTTGGGGTCCGAGCTATCGGTCTCCAGCCCGACCAGGGGAGTAGTGTCCACCGGATCATACAGGTCCTTGCCGTCTCCGTCCGAATCACGCCAGCCCACCATCTCCTGCGTCGGGCGGCAGAGGCGCCGCTCGGTCCAGGCCGTGGCCATGGCAGCCGGTCCCCGCATAATGCACACTTCGGAGGCTGGATTCCCAAGTTCGTGGTTGCTGTTCGTGACCTCCAAGTAGCCACCGGTCGCCGTGGAAGAACTCGCTCCCACATACTCATCCCGAGCGCCAAAGATGTGCGCCATCTCATGCGCCGTCGTGACATCCGGGCGTCCGTAGGGCTCAACGAAGAAGTAGTACCGGTAGGCGAAGGAAAGCCGGAAGGAGCCCCCGGCGGCAAACATTCCGTCGCTATCGTTGAGCGCGTCAACCACGAAAACGGTGAACGCCCAATCGGTCTGCAACTCGTGGCGGAGGCGGTTGTTGTATTGACGCGTGTTGTCGAAGAAATCACCGGGGGTATTCGTGCATCCCAGGGCCGCCATGACTTCGGGAATCCAGAGCTGACACTTATCTGAAACCATCGAAATGGGTTCATAGGAGGTCGGGACGCCGGCCTGGATGTCATAGACAAAGGACAGATTCGCGGGGGCATTGGGGAGCTCGCTCCACCACTGGGTCGCCCGCTGAATCTTGCTCACCACCGCCGCCTGCCGGTCGGCACTCCAGTTCTCGGTCCCGCCCGTGCTCTCAGGAAGGATGATGCCCACCGCCACCTTGCCAATCAGGAACTCGCTGGTCTGATCGTAGTTGGGGGCATAGGACGCGGCTCTACCCGCGAGTCCGGGCGTCGCCTTCGCCGAGTGCTCCGGGCCGTCCAGGGCTTCGCCCAGCAGCTCGTCCGCCTCGCCCTTGGCCGGCGCCGGGGCGATCACACGCTCGCCCTTCAGCCAGGCATTCCAGGCGGCGGCGGCGAAGCTGGCGGAGCCGCCATACCGCCGCATGGCATCGAGGTCAGCCGCTTCGCGCTGCAGGCTCACGATCCCCGGCAGCCGTCGCAGACTGGCAGCGGCGGTGGCGGGGATGAAGCCGATGATCGCGTTGGGGGCAAACACATGGCTACAGCGTCCACCCTGGCGCACGATCTCGTCAGCCAAAGCCCACATCTCCTTCGGGCTCTGACTGCTCAGGATCATGAAGGCGTTGAGCTCGCGACCCGACGTTGCCGCGGCCTGGGCCGGTCCGGCCAACAGCAGAAGCGCAAGGGCGAAGGCGGCAAGAGCCGGAAAGCGTCCGGCGCGCGGGCAGAGCGCGTGGGCCATGGGCTGCGGCGTGGATAGGCTCATGCGGCGACTCTCTGACTCAGAGCAGGTCATACATGTTGTCAGGGGACTCGCAGCGCAGCGGATGCACATGATCAACATGGCCGTCGCAGAACACGATATTCGGCTGGCCGTTGTGTCGCGGGGCGATGGTCCCGCCATAGTTGCAGGGGAGCCAAGGCGCAGACCACGTCCACAACTGTATTCCATAGACCTTAGTACCGCCGCGGCCCGTGTACATGTCGCCGCCGTTCCAGGTGCTGTCCGCCAGACAGATCGTCGCCGACGGATTGGCGACCGCACCGATCCTGGTGGCAGCGTTCCCCGACTGGATGATGCTCTTGCAGCAGCCGTAGCAGCCTTCATTCGGACACAACAGCGTCTCTTTGTTGTTGTAGTAGTTCCACAGCATGCCCGGGTTGGCGGCGCTGGTCCAGTACCAGCGCAGGGAGGTAAGCACAGTGCTCATGTAGCACTTGGGGTAGTAGTCCGCATTGTCATCGACGTACATGGCCACGGCCACCCCCAGTTGCTTGAGGTTGTTCGTGCAGGATGACGCACGCGCCTTGTCCCGCGCTTGCGCCAGCGCTGGCAAGAGCATCGCCGCCAGGATGGCGATGATCGCAATGACGACAAGCAGCTCGATGAGGGTGAAAGCACGGCGTTTCATGAGCGTCAACTCCCTATCGCTGAAAGCACGGGCATGCGCAACAAGCCTCAGCGTACACTCGCCCGGCAAGGATGTCCAGACCCCACGGCCGGCGGCCGCATGTCAGTGCCGTAGGTGGTGACACCTCAGGTCCTAGGGTTCAGGGTTCAGGGTTCAGGGTTCAGGGTTCAGGGTTCAGGGTTCAGGGTTCAGGCGGCCGGACATACCGGAATGAGAAGCGCCTTGGGTCATACGAGGTTGCGGCAAGTCTCATACAGGCAAACCCCTACGGAGCTGACTTGCGCCCCCCCGTTGGGGCAGGATACGCAGTTGCACCTGAGTAGTCACCCGTGCCTATGGCGCTCCGAACCACCTGTTCCTCGGCTTGGCGCAACGCTGGGGTGCGCGCGACGGCCATCACCTCACGCCAAGCCCGCCGAGCGCTCCGCCGCCGGTGGCAGGTCCGGCAGGCGATTCGCGGGTTTGTCGAGGTAGAACCAGGCGCAGCTCGACCAGTCGTCCTGGCGCTCGAACAGCCCATAGCTGCGGTCTTTGAGCCGCGCCGCGACGTCGACCGCGGCGGCGCCATGCACCAGCGGCACCCCCATGCCGGCCATCTGCGGCAGCGTATTGGGGTCCCAGCAGCCGATCTGCTGAATCGTCACCCGGGCACACTGCTGGAACCAGATCGGGTCCGGTACGTGCAGCCGGTAGAAGCAGTAGTGGACCTTGTCGTGGTCGGCGACCTGACAGCCCTGGTAGAGCCCGGCGTACTGCCCCTGCCCCCAGCCGGTGCCGATGAAGTCCTCCGTTCCCGTCCCGCACAGCGTCGGGTTCTCGGTATCGCCGTCGAGGTAGACCTTCACCTCGCCCTCGCCCCACCAGGACTTGAAGTACAGCCCGGTGTTGGCGATCACGCCCACATTACACCCCAGGAACCGCCCCCGCCCCGGCACGTTGGGCAAGATCTCGTAATCCTGCCGGAACACGGTGGGGTTCTCGCGGCGCCAATGCGCGTGCAGGTAGGCCGCCGTCTCCGGGTGCTCATCGCCGACGGTGCAGTCCACGTCGTAGTACAGCGACCCCAGGTCAACCGAGCTCTCATTGTGGACCACGATCCGGGCCGCCGTCCGGAAGGGCATGGGGATGTAGCAGTTGAAGCTGCGCCCCTCGGGACTCGCGAAGAGCGCCGAGTGGAACGTCACCATGCGCCCCAGGCCCAGGGAGAAGAAGTCGCCCAGGGGCGCCGAGATGGCCGGGGTCGCCGCGCCCTCCCAGAACGCCTCGAAGCGCAGTCCGCGCAGCATCTTCGGGCTGCGGTCGTTGATCGTGATCCAGATCCGGCGCACGGTGCCGCTGGTGCCGCGCAGATCCAGCAGCGTGGCCGACTCGCCGGCCTTGATGGGGAAGCAGGCGCGCCGCTTGCGGCCGTCGTTACCGACGCAGGCGCGGCCCTTCTCCGCGGTGGGATTCTCCGGACTCGCCCAGCGCGTCTGGACATTCGGCGGAACCAGATACAGTTGCTCTACTGCCATCGCGAGGTCTCCTGTTTGCCCTACGGGGAACTGCCGCGCTGGAGTACGGTCTCCGGGAGCTGCGCCAGGAACTCGGACGGGTCCAGAGCGACCACCGGCGACCCGACGAAGTCCGCTGTATTCCTGGTGACGATCCGCTGGACCTCGGCGTGACGTGCTGCCGCAGCCAGCACGGCGTCCTCGAAATCGCGCATCGGGCTCTCGGCGGCTGCCTCGAGCACCACGCGGTTCACCGCCGCGACTCCAAAGAGCCTCAGCAAGCGGCGCACAGCCGCCCGACAGTCTTGCTCACGCAGCGCCTGCCCCAGCAGATAATCCACTGTCGTTAGCGTCGTGGCACAGAGGAAACCTTCCACATCCCCACGCTCCACCAGCGCGAAGATCCTGGCCGCATCCTGGACAAATGGCTCTCGCCCCAGCAGGAGGTCGAGAACCACGTTGGTGTCAACCAGGATCCTCACAGGTGCTTCTCTCGCAGGTGCCGCCGGTAGTCCTCTTCATCTGCCGAATGGCCTTTCAGGATGCCCAGCAGCGCTGCTGTAACTGGCGGCAGGGACGCAGGGCCCGCTGGTTGCGCGCCGAGGGAATCAAAGTACTCAGCCACCATCTGCGAGACCGACTTCCCCCGGCGCCGGGCCTCCGTCTTCGCCCGCCGAATCCGCGTCTCCTCCATGCGCAGGGTCAACTTCGTGTTCATGACGTACAACATATCATCGTGAATACGTCACGGCAACCGTGGGGGCGCCTCTCCCATGCACAGCATCATCGTGACTACGCCGCCGGGCGCCCGGCCCAGACCTTGGTGATCGCGGCGCCGATGTCGGCCACGTCCTGGTCGGTGTAGCGCGGCACCAGGGCGACGCAGACCATCGAGGTGAAGATGGGGTCCGTGTTCGGGCACAGCTCGGGCGCATAGCGCACCGTCTCGCCGGCCCAGCCCGGCCCAAAGGGCGGCAGGGCCGGGTGCGCCTGGGCCCGCGACTGGACCACCGGCGTCCGCAGCAGGTTCGTACAGCCCGACGACGGACCGACCGGAATGCCTTCGGCGCCCAAGGCCTTGGCGAACCAGGCCGCGCGCGCCGGGGTCGCCAGGTCCATGTAGAAGGCGATGCCGGCGTTGCCTTCCTCGTCGCCGGTCGCCCGCAGCGCCATCCCCGGGCACTGGCTCAACACCCGCCGCCGCAGGGACTGGTAGTGCCGCCGGGTCACGCCCACGATGGCGCTATCCAGCTTGCGCAACTGCGCCAGGGCCACGGCGCCGGTGAACTCGTTCATGCGGAACTGCAAGCCGGCAAACGGCGGCACGCGTTCCTGCTCACCGAGCTGCGTCTTGAGGGCCTTGCGTACGAAGCCCAAGTCGTGAAAGCGCACCGCCCGCTCGAACACGATGGGGTCCTTGGCCAGCAGCAGGCCGCCGTCGCCTGTACTCATGATCTTATTCTGCTGGAAGCTGAAGCAGGCCACATCGCCCAGGGAGCCCAGCTTACGGCCCTTGTAGATGCCGCCGCAGGCCTGGGCGCAGTCCTCGATCACCTTGATCCCGTGCTTCGCCGCCACGGCCAGAAGGCGGTCCATATCGTTGCTGGCGCCCTGGAAGTGCACCACCAGCACCGCCTTGGTGCGTGGCGTGATCTTGCGCTCGAAGTCGGTTACGTCCAGGTTGATCGAACGGTCAATGTCGGCGAATACCGGCAGCGCCCCCAGGATCACGGGCGCCTCGTAGTTGGTGAACCAACCGAACGAGGGGATGATCACCTCGTCGCCCGGCCCGAGACCGAGGCCCGCCATAGCCGCATAGAACGAGCCGCTGCCGGTCGCCGTGGCCAGGGCGTAGGGCACGCCGAAGTACTCGCGGGCCAGGGCTTCGAAGTCGTTGACCATGTGCGGCGTTCCGTCGCCATAGTCGCGGAAGGGCAAGCGCGTCCGCACCACCTCCGTGAGCAGGGCCAGTTCCTCGTCGCCCATCACGCTGGTGCCCAGATACCGGGCCGGAAAGGGCGTCGTCCG